>DATHJQ010000091.1:0-2839 GCA_035286505.1 Solirubrobacteraceae bacterium
GTAGGCCAGACCGCGCTCGAGCAGCTGCAGGAAGATCCACTGGGTCCAGCGGTAATAGCGCGGCTCGTGGGTGCCGAACTCGCGGGTCCAGTCGATCGAGATCCCCCACTCGCGGAACTGGCGCTGGAACTCGGCGATCGATGCGTTGGTGGACTCGCGCGGGTGCTGCCCGGTCTTGATCGCGTGGTTCTCCGCTGGCAGCCCGAACGCGTCGTAGCCCATCGGGTGCAGCACGCGCCGCCCGAGGCGGCGGTGGAAGTGCGCGAGCGCGTCGCCGACGGCGTAGCACTTCAGATGGCCGATGTGCGGCTCGCCGCTGGGGTAAGGCAGCATCTCCAGCACGTAGGAGTTGCTCGAACGTCCCCCCGCGTCGTGCTGGTTGGTCACCTCCCACGAGCGCTCTGAAGCCCACACCTCCTGCCAGCGCGACTCGATCTCGTGCGGGTCATATACATGCTCTGCCATCGGAGATCGCAGATTAGCGGGGCGGCCTCGTTGCGCCCGCGCGGGACGCCGCGTGCCGCCGCGCGCCGCCGCAGGCGCGCCGGCCGCTCGTTGCGCGCCGCGCTAACCAGCGGCGGCGAGCGCGTCCTCACCCGTGACGAAGCGGCTGTTGCCGCGCAGCAGCGCGACGATCTCCGCCGGCGCCTTGTGCGGCGAGCCGGCGTCGAACGGCGGCTGCGGGTCGTACTCGATCCCCAACTGGATCGCCTGCGCGACCTGCTCGCCGGCGATCTCGCGGGCGAGCGTCAGCGCCATGTCGATTCCCGCCGAGACGCCCGCCGCGGTGACGATCTTGCCGTCGAACACGACGCGCTCGCCGACCGCCTCAGCGCCCAGGTCGCCCAGCGCGTCGAGCGCCAGCCAGTGGCTAGTGGCGCGCTTGCCCTCCAGCAGCCCCGCTGTGGCGAGAATCAGCGAGCCGGTGCAGACCGAAGTGGTCCACCTGCTCGTCTGGTGCGCCGCGCGCAGCCACTCCAGCGCCGGGCCGCCGGCGCGCGCCGCTACCTCCCCCGGACCGCCCGGCACGAGCACGATCTCCGGCGCCGTCATGTCCTGCAGCGAGCAGTCTGCGACGAGCGAGAGCATGTCGTTGTCCGTGCGCACCGGACCCGGCTCGGCCGCCACGAAGGTCGCGCGCGCACCCGGCAGGCGGCTGAGCACCTCATAGGGCCCGATCGCGTCGAGCGCCGTGAAGCCGTCGTACAGCAGGATCGCCGTGTTCATGTCCTTGCCTCCTCGTGGTGGGTTGAAAGCGCCGGCGATACTCCGCCGGACCGACGTCGAGCGTGCGCAGGAAAACCCGGCGCATCGTCTCTGCGGTGCCAAAGCCGCATGCCTCCGCAATCGCCGCGACGGGCTCGACGCCGTCCTCCAGGCGCCGGCGCGCGGCCTCCAGGCGCACGCGCTCGACGTAGCGCGCCGGTGTGACGCCCGTCTCCGCCGCGAACGCCCGCGCGAAATGCCTCGCGCTCATATGCGCGCGCACGGCCATCGCCTCGACACAGTGGTCGCCCGCGACGTCCTCGACGACCAGCCTCTGCGCCTCGCGCAGCGGCTCGCGTTCGGGCTGCTGCGCCGAGAGCGTCGCGCTGAACTGCGACTGGTTGCCCGGCCGGCGCAGGAACAGCACGAGGTGGCGTGCGATCGTAAGCGCGGCCACGCGATCGAGGTCCTCCTCGACCAGCGCCAGCGCCAAATCCATCCCCGCCGTCACGCCCGCCGACGTCCACACGTTTCCGTCGCGCACGAAGATCGGGTCGGGGTCGACGCTCACGCGTGGGTATAGGCGCGCGAGCGCCGCGGCCGAGGCCCAGTGGGTGGTCGCGCGCCGGCCGTCCAGCAGGCCAGCGGCAGCGAGCAGGAAGGCGCCGGTGCAAACCGACGCCGTCCGCCTGGACCGCGAGGCGGTCTGCGCGATCCAGGCGAGCAGGCGCTCGTCGTTCACCGCGATCCGCGCGCCCTTGCCTCCCGGCACGATCAGCGTGTCGATCCTCTCCGGCACATCCTCCAGGCGACCTTGCGGGACGATCGTCAGCCCGCTCGACGTACGCAAGGACTCACCGTCGGCGCTCAACACGCTGATCTCATAGCCGCGCGCGGTGCGCCCCGCCGACTCCAGCACGCGCTCAGCGCCCGCAAACACCTCCAGCGGACCCGTGACGTCGAGGCTCTGCACACCCTCGAACAGCGCGATGACGACCTGGCGCGGCGTTCGACGACGAGTCATTGCGCAATGCTCGCGCACTCGTACCTCGTCCGCAAGGACGAATATCCAACATTTCCTGCCATCGTTCAGAGGCGCGCGTGGCTCGTCCCCGGCCCCCCATGGGGTCTACCATGGCGGCATGGAGCCTCGATCGCAGCACGGGCGCGAGCGAGAGGCGCTGGAGGCGGCCCCCGCGCGCGTCGCCGGCATCGTGGAGGCGGCCGAACGCACCGCCGAGCAGCTGCGCGAGCAGGCCGAGGGGCGCGCCCGCGAACGCATCGCCGAGGCCGACCGCGCCGCCGCCAACCGCGTGCGCGCGGCCGAGGAGGAGGCCGAGGAGCTGTTGCGCCAGGCGCGCGCGCAGGCCGAGTCCGCTCGCAACGAGGCCGTGTCCGCCGTCGGCGCCATCCACGCCGAGGCCGAGCGCGTGCGCGCCGACGCGCTGGCCGAGGCCGAGCAGGTTCGCGCAGCCGCCCAGCGCGACGCCGAGCAGACGCGCGCCAGCGCGCGCGAAGAAGCCGACGCCGAGCGCTCC
This sequence comes from Solirubrobacteraceae bacterium, assembly GCA_035286505.1. Classification (GTDB taxonomy): domain Bacteria; phylum Actinomycetota; class Thermoleophilia; order Solirubrobacterales; family Solirubrobacteraceae; genus Palsa-744. The sequence goes on from DATHJQ010000091.1 coordinate 2,745, forward strand.
GGCGCACACGACCAGGGCGAGCAGTTGCGCGCCAGCGCCGGACAGCAGGCACAGCAGGCGCTCGCCGAGGCGCGCGCACAGGCCGCGCAGGAGCT
>DATHJQ010000092.1:0-4272 GCA_035286505.1 Solirubrobacteraceae bacterium
CAGGCGAAGGCGCGCAGGCGCGCGTGCGCCTCGGCGTGCGCGTGCGCAACAACGGGCCCGAACGGCTCATCGCGCCCCAGGGCACGCTGTCGAACGCCGCGCAGAGCATCGCCGTGCAGTTCCCCGCGCAGACGGTCGCGCCGGAACAGACGGCCGACTTCAGCGCCATTGTCTCCGTCGCCCATCCCGCGCTGTGGTCGCCCAGCCACCCCAACCTCTACACGCTCTCGCTGGCGGTCGGCCAGGAGAGCGGCTACGCCGCGCGCGTCGGGCTGCGCCAGCTCACCTGGCGCGAAGGACGCATCCTGCTCAACGGCCGCCAGCTGCGGCTGCACGGCGCCTCGCTGCAAGCCGACGCCATGGGCCACGGCGACGCGCTGACGCTCGGCGACCAGGACAGGCTCGTGTCAGAGCTCAAGGCCATCGGCGCCAACGCCGTGCGCTCGCAGCATCCGCTGGACCCGGCGCTGCTGGACCGCCTCGACGCCGCCGGCATCGTCGTCTGGCAGGGCATCGGGCCCGTCGAAGGCGCCAGCAACTGGTACTCCACCACGCCTGCGCTGCTGCGCGAAGCCGAGCAGCAGGCGCGCACGGCCGCGCTCGCCGCGCAGCTTCACCCCTCGATCATCGCCTGGAACCTCGTCGACGAGGTCGCCAACAACGGCCGCAACGCCGCCGAGATCAGCTACGTGCAGGCGCTCACCGCCTGGCTGCACCAGCACGATCCCACGCGCATGGTCGCCGTGGACGTGTGGGGCGACCACCCGCCCGCGCGCGCCGGCGCGCTCTATCGCGGCGTCGACGCCGTCGCCGAGACCGACTACACGGGCTGGTACGACTCGCCGCAGGACTCAGACGCCCAGCAGCGCGCGGCGATGCGCGCGCGCCTGCGCGCGCAGGAGCGCACGTTCGCCGGCAAGGTGCTCCTGATCAGCGAGTTCGGCGCCGAATCCAACACGCTCAACCCGTCCGGCGCGCCCGGCAGCTACTCCTTTCAGTCCGCACTGCTGGCCCGTCACATCGCCGTATACGCCGCCGACGCCAAGCTCAGCGGCATGCTCGTCTGGAACCTGCGCGACTACCCGCTCGTGCCCGCCTTCCAGGGCGGCTCCATCCACTTCAAGCTGCCTCGCCTGCGCCTCGTCGAAGGCATCAACCAGAAGGGCCTGTTCACCTACAGCGGCGCCGCCAAGCCGGCCGTCTTCATCGTCGCGCGGCTGTTCAAGCGGCTGGGAAGGGATTAGCGGCGCACGGCTCCAGCACCAGAGCGTCGATCAGCAGCTGCTCCCCTTCAAGCAGCCCGATCTGCAGCGGCGCCTGCGCCTAGTGCGCCACGAGCACGTACACGCGCGCCTGCCCGGAGGACGTGGGCGCGGCGAACGACGAGACCTCGTAGTCGACGCCGTGCCAGCGCAGCGCGCCCGAGCTCGGCAGCTTGTCCGGAGGCGTGTGCGTGCTGCCCGCCAGGTCGCGCGAGCCGCTGCGCATGTACACGAGCGCGTGCGTCATCGTGTGCACGAGCTGGATGTACGGCGCGAAGGCCGGCGCAGACAGCTTGAAGCGGCGCGAGATGCGCTGCGCGACCAGGCCCAGCTCGGCCGCCTTGATCTGGTCGCAGGTCTTCGTCGCGAGCGAGGGCGTCAGCGGCAGCAGCAGGGACACGCGCAGGCGCCCGCTCGGATAGGCCGCGGCCTTGAACGAGTAGGCCTGGTAGCCGACGCCGCGGTATTGCACCGGGCCGCGGTCGGGAATGATCTCCGGGCCGGGGCTGAGCAGCCCTTCCACGGGCACGTTGCCGGAGTCCGTGCGCAGGACCAGCGGCGCGCCGATGAAGCGCGTGGCGAGCTTGACGTAGCCGAGATCGTCCTGCACGGAGAAGACGAAGTGCCCGATCTCCTTGCCGTGCACGCGCAGCCTGCCGCCGATCGGCGCGAGGATGTACGGGCCGCCTTCGTCCTCGACCAGCTCTGAGCCGCGACTGACGCGCAGGCGCACGATGTGCGTGTGCGAGTACACGAGGTGGTGCACCGCCGTGTGGATCGCCGCGCGATCGCCGCTCTGCATGGCGCTGAGCAGCGGGCCGTCGTGTTCGATCTGGCGTTTGTCGGAGTCGGTCTCCGAGCTGTGCATCTCGGCCGCGTAGATCCGCTCGGCGACCGATCCGGCGGTGTTGGCGAGCACCTCGGCGCCGGTCGGGCAGACGGCGGGAGCGCCCGCGACAGGCGGGGGCGCGGGCGTCGCTGCCGGGGTCGTCGCCGGCGGCGCGCCGGTGGCGGCATGCGCGACATCGCCGCGTGAGGCGAAGCCGACACTGAGCGCGACGCCGAGCGCGCCCGCCAGCGCGAGCGTGGCGATCGAGCTCGCAAGCGCCGTCCTGATCGCGCGGGCGCTCATGGCGGGTCAGGCGCGGTTGCCGCGCGCGATCTTGCGCAGGTCGATGGTCCGGTCGTAGAGCTTCGCGTCGACGCCCTCTTCGAGCGCCACCTCGCGCAGCGGGCGCCCGCTGGCGGTGGCCTTCTGCACGATGACGGTGCCCTTGTCATAGCCGATGGCGCCGTTCAGCGCGGTGGCGACGGCGAGCGTCGCCCCGGCGGAGGCCTTGGCGCCGGCCCTGTTGGCCTCGATGCCATCGACGCACTTCTCGGCGAACACGCGCGCGGTCGAGGACAGCAGGCGCAGCGATTCGAGCAGGTTGCGGGCGATCAGCGGGATGCGCACGTTGAGCTCGAACTGGCCCTGCATGCCGCCGATGGTGATGGCGGTGTCGTTGCCGATGACCTGCGCGCTGACCTGCAGCACGACCTCGCAGATCACGGGGTTGACCTTGCCGGGCATGATCGAGGAGCCCTTCTGCAGCTCGGGCAGCAGCAGCTCGCCGATGCCCGCGCGCGGTCCCGAGCCCATAAGCGCGAGGTCGCCGGCGACCTTGGTCAACGACACGGCGAGCACCTTCAGCGCGCCGGACAGCTCGACGAGCGCGTCGCGGTTGGCCTGCGCCTCGAACGGATCGAGCGGCGGCGCGATCTGCTTCAGCCCGGACTGCTTGCGCAGGCGCGCGCGGACCTTCTCGGCGAACTTCGCGTGCGTGTTCAGGCCGGTGCCGGTGGCGGTGCCGCCGAGGGGGATCTGCCCGACGTGCACGAGCGCCGACTGCACGCGCTCTGAGCCGAGCGCGATCTGCGCGGCATAGCCGGCGAACTCCTGGCCGAGCGTCACGGGCACGGCGTCCATCAGGTGCGTGCGCCCGGCCTTGACGACGTTGTCGAAGCTCTTGGCCTTGCGCGCGAAGGAGCGCTCGAGCTGCTTGAGCGCGGGCAGCAGCTCGTTCTGGGCGACGTCCAGCGCGGCCAGGTGCACGGCCGAGGGGAACACGTCGTTGGAGGACTGGCCCATGTTCACGTGGTCGTTGGCGTGCGTGCCTTCGCCGGCGAGCTTGGCGATTACCTCGTTGGCGTTGGTGTTCGTCGACGTGCCCGAGCCGGTCTGGAAGACGTCGATGGGGAACTGCGCGTCGTGCTTGCCGGCGGCGATCTCGTTGGCGGCTTTCTCGATGCGCGCGGCGATGCGTTTGGAGAGCAGGCCGAGCTCGCCGTTGACGGCGGCGGCGGCGCCCTTCAGCCGCGCCAGCCAGTGCACGACTGCAATCGGCACGGTCTCGCCGGAGATCGGGAAGTTCTCGACGGCCTTGGCGGTCTCGCCGCCCCACAGCTGCTTGTCCGGCATCCGTTCTCCTTTTCGACTCGGCCCCGGCGCGGAGCGAGTCCGGCGCCGAGCGGCGGTCCGTCTCTCTCTACGCGGCGCGTATAACCATGGTTATACGCACTCTTCTACGAGACATAGACCCTACCCGCAGAGCGCGCGCGCCTCGCACTGTCGCGCCGCCCTCGCCGGCCTCGCACAGCCCGCCGGCCTCGCACGGCCGGCCTATCCGCAGAACGCGGACAGCTCGCGCGCCAAGCCCACGGGGTCGTCGTAGGCGAGCAGGAAGCCGGCGCTCTCGAGCACGCGCAGCTGGCCGTTGGGCAGCAGCGCGAGCGCCTCTTCGGCGATGGCCAGCGGGTGCATGGGATCGCGGTCGGCCCACAGCAGCAGCACTGGCATCTGCAGGCGCGGGTACAGGTCGAGCAGGTGCGTCTGCGCACCGCGCGGCCAGGCGCGCGCGCAGCGCGCCCAGGAGCGAGCGAGGTTGGAGTTTCCGGGCACGTCGGCGAACGCGTGGCGCACGAGATCGGCCGCCGCGGGGTTGCCGCGCGCGGACAGGCGCAGGCCGCG
>DATHJQ010000093.1:0-3001 GCA_035286505.1 Solirubrobacteraceae bacterium
CGCGTCGGTTGGCGTCTACAACGACGCGGCGGACATCGACGCGCTCGTCGAGGCGCTGCTTGCCGGGCGCGAGATCTTCGAGCTCTAATGGACGACCTCTACCGCGATTACATCCTCGAGCACTACAAGCGCCCTCGGAACTTCGGCGAGCTGGAGCCGCACGACCTGGAGGCGCTGGAGCACAATCCCCTGTGCGGCGACGAGCTGGGCGTGCACATCCGCGTCAAGGACGGGCGCATCGAGGATCTGCGCTTCCACGGTCATGGATGCGCGATCTCCCAGGCATCGGCGTCGATCGCCTCGGAGGAGCTCAAAGGCATGGACCTGGAGCGGGCGGGCGAGCTCGACGCCGACTGGATGATCGAGCTGCTCGGCATCCCCGTCTCGGCCACGCGGCGCAAGTGCGCGTTGCTGAACCTCAAGGCCGTGCGCGGAGCGGTCACCGGCGACAACGCCTGGCCGTCTTGAAGCCGCTTTGGCCGAGTTGCCTCGCAGAGCTGCCCCGGCACGCGCGATACAATTCCTACTTCAGCGCACAGGATTCGCAGAGCTGCCTTCCCTGGATCTTGCAAGCCCCCGTTAAGGAGCCTCATGGCAACGATTGACCGCACGAAGATCACCAAGCCCAGCCCCATCGTCGAGGACGAGCAGGGCCAGCTGCGCGCCCGCCAGGGCATCTCGCGCGAGGTGGTCAGCGAGCTGTCCAAGGTCAAGGGCGAGCCCGACTGGATGGCCGAGAAACGCCTGAAGTCGCTGGAGATCTTCGAACGCAAGCCCGTGCCGACGTGGGGCCCGGACCTGAGCGGCCTGAACCTCGACGATCTGGTCCTCTACTCGCCGCCCACGGCGGGGCGCTTCAACAGCTGGGACGACGTGCCCGACGAGATGAAGCAGACCTACGAGGACCTCGGCATCCCGCAGGCCGAGCGCGAGCACCTGGCGGGCGTCGTCGGCGTGTGGCGCCAGGAGCCGGTGTACGAGGGCCTGAAGGAGGAGTACGCCAAGCAGGGCATTCTGTTCTGCTCGATGGACACGGCGATCAACGAATACCCCGAGCTGGTGCAGAAATACTTCATGACCAAATGCGTGCCGGCGCAGGACAACAAGTTCTCCGCGCTGCACGGCGCCGTGTGGTCGGGCGGCGCCTTCTGCTACATCCCCAAGGGCGTCAAGTGCGACCTGCCGCTGCAGTCCTACTTCCGCATGGAGGGCGCCGGCGAGGGCACCTTCGAGCACACGCTGATCGTCGCCGACGAGGGCTCTGAGGTGAACTACATCGAGGGCTGCACGGCGCAGACCTACAGCGTCAACTCGATGCACTCGGCGGTCGTCGAGATCTTCGTGCACGACGGCGCCAAGGCGCGCTACACGACCGTGCAGAACTGGTCCAAGGACGTCTACAACCTGAACACCAAGCGCGCGATCGTCGACGCCAACGGCACCGTCGAGTGGGTCGGCGGCTCGATGGGCGCCAAGTACGTGATGCTCTACCCGGGCTCCTACCTGATGGGCGAGGGCGCGCGCGCCGACCACCTGAACGTCGGCGTCGCCGGCAAGGGCGTGCACAAGGACACCGGCGCGAAGGTCGTTCACCTGGCGCCGAACACCACGTCGAACATCCTCGCCAAGTCGATCTCCAAGGACGGCGGCATCATGGGCTACCGCGGCCTGGTCAAGATGGGTCACAACTCGGCCGGCTCGAAATCGCGCGTGCAGTGCGACGGGCTGATGATGGACGGCGAATCGAAATCGGACACGTGGCCGGACATCCAGATCCAGAACCCGCACGTGACCGTCGCCCACGAGGCGACCGTAGGGCGCATCTCCGACGACCAGCTCTTCTACATGGGCTCGCGCGGCTTCACCGAGGACGAGGGCGCGGCGATGATCGTCAACGGCTTCATCGAGCCGGTGACCAAGGAGCTGCCGATGGAGTACGCGGTCGAGCTCAACCGCCTGATTCAGTTGGAGATGGTCGGCAGTATTGGCTAGCTGCGCGCCCGTTCCGTGCGCGCGCCTGTAGACAGCATCCCAGCCCCGCTGTTCCCCGCGAATCTGCCGTGGGTCAACGCGAAGGGTGGGCGGGCCAGCGTGATCCAGCGGGGGCGGCCGATGCTGGTCGAGTTCTGGGACTTCTGTCGGCCCAACTCGATGCGCACGTTGCCCTACGTGAAGGCGTGGCACGAGCGCTACGCGGACGAGGGGCTGCGCGTGGTCGGTGTGCACTCTCCCGGCTTCGACGCCTCGCGCGACGAGGCCGCGGTCCGCGACGCCGTGAGCCGGCTGAAGATCAGCCACCCGGTGCTGATCGACAGCGAGCTGCAGCTGTGGCAGGAGTATGAGAACGAGGGGTGGCCGGCCCGCTATCTGTTCGACGGCGCGGCGCGGTTGTTCGCCTATCACTACGGCGAGGGCGGCTACGAGGAGACCGAGCGCGCGATCCAGGAGCTGCTGGGCGTGGAGCGCGAGCCACTGCGGCCACTGCGGCGCGAGGACGTGGCCGGAGCGACGCTCGTCGCGCCGACGGCGGAGCAGCCGGGCGCCTATGACGGCGCCTACGAGGCCGGCGGCGTGTGGGCGGTTCTCGACGGCGCGGGGACGGTGCGGACAAGCGACCCCGTCAACGGGGTGAGCGCGCAGCTGCAGCTCTCAGCACCGGGGGCCTACCCGCTGCTCGAGCACGAGCGCCACACCGCCGGCGAGCTGGTGCTGGAGCTCGATGGACAGCTTCGCTGCCTGGCGACGTGCTTCACGCCGGGCTTGGCTTGACAGCACGTCGCGGCACGAGTTCGTCGTGGGTGCGGTCGAGCAGCAGCCGTTGCAGCAGCGGCGGCCCGGAGTCCTCCACGAGCACGCAGTTACCTGGCCAGTAGGGGCTCTCACCGGGCGTGCGCGTGAGGAAGATCGCGTCGTAGGTCCAGCTGCCGGTGTTGACCAGCCTGGCGCCAGCGCCCTGCCCGCCGGGTCCCGGTCGGTTCCACTCGCCGGCGTCGTCGCCGGG
>DATHJQ010000094.1:0-2770 GCA_035286505.1 Solirubrobacteraceae bacterium
CTGGGTGACGAACCGCCAGATCGAGGCCGCCCGAATCGCGATGACGCGCAAGATCCGCCGCGGTGGCAAGGTCTGGATCAACGTCTTCCCGGACAAGCCGGTCACGCAGAAGCCCGCCGAGACGCGCATGGGCTCCGGCAAGGGCTCGCCCGAAGGCTGGGTCGCCGTGGTCAAGCCCGGGCGCGTGATGTTCGAGCTGGCCGGCGTGTCCGAGCCGCTGGCGCGCGACGCCATCCGCCTGGCGGCGCACAAGCTCCCGGTGAAGTCCAAGTTCGTGCTGCGCGAGGACTGAGCTGAGATGAAGGCCAAGGAGATACGCGACCTGGAGGACGGCGAGCTGGTCAAACAGATCGGCGTGCTGCGCAAAGAGGTGTTCGGCCTGCGCTTCGCCAACGCGACCGGCGAACTGGATGACACCGCGGGCGTCGGCCGCTCCAGGCGCGACCTCGCACGGGCCCTGACCGTCGCGCGCGAGCGCGCCCTCGGCACCAAGCGCAACTGAGCAGACTCAGCAAGAAACGGAAGATATGGCTGACGACAAAGACAACGAGAACGAGACCCCGGCCGCGCCCGACGAGGCCGACGTCAAGACGCCCGACGCAGCGGAGGCCGAGGCGCCGACGACCGACGCCCCCGACGCCGAGGCGGCCCCCACGGACGCCGCCGAGGCGCAGGCTCTCGCAGGCGACCAGGCCGAGGCACCGCACGCCGGCGCGCCGGACGTTGCGGCAAGCGAGCCCGAGCACCAGCTCTCGCCCAAGGAGCGCCGCCGCCGCTCGCGTTCCATGCATGCCGGCGAGGCGCGCCCCGCGCGCACGGCGCAGGAGCGTCACGACGAGCGACAGGCCACGCGCAAGGACAAGGCCGTGCGCCGTCGCGCGCGGCGCCTGCAGGAACGCGCCAAAGCGACCGAGCGCCGCGCCGCCGCGCCGGCGCCCGAGCCCCTTGCGCCCGTCCACGCGCCCGTAGAGGGCCGGCGCAGGATGCGCCAGGGGATCGTCATCTCCGACAAGGCCGCAAAGACGATCACCGTGCGCATCGACGTCGCCCGCCGCCACCGCCGCTATGAGAAGATCGTGCGCAGCTCCAGCACGCTGCACGCGCACGACGAGAACAACGACGCGCGCGAGGGCGACACGGTGCGCGTGATCGAGAGCCGGCCGCTGTCGCGCACCAAGCGCTGGGCGCTCGTCGACGTGCTGGAGCGGGCGCGATGAAAATCGGAGATTTTCAGACATCGATCGTCACGAGGACGATCGTCGCCATCAGTAGGGCCGACTGGATGGAGGCCCGAGCATGATTCAAAACGAGACCAGGCTGAGAGTCGCGGACAACACGGGCGCTCGCGAGATCCTGTGCATTCGCGTCAAGGGCGGCTCGCAGCGCCGCTACGCGTTCGTCGGCGACGTGATCACGGCGACCGTCAAGCAGGCCAACCCCCAGGGCGCGGTGAAAAAGGGCGAGGTCGTCACGGCGGTGATCGTGCGCACGAAGAAGCCGATCGGCCGCGACGACGGCACCTACATCGCCTTCGACGAGAACGCCGCGGTGATCATCGACGACCAGAACAACCCGCGCGGCACGCGCGTGTTCGGGCCGGTCGCGCGCGAACTGCGCGAGCGCAACTTCATGAAGATCGTCTCGCTGGCGCCGGAGGTCCTGTGATGACCGATCGAAGATCGTCCAGCGCGACCCCGGCCAAGCGCCGCAACAAGCTGAAGATTCGCTCCGACGACCACGTCAAGGTGACCGCGGGCAAGGACCGGGGCAAGACCGGCAAGGTGCTGCGCGTCGAGCCGGCCAAGCAGCGCCTGTACGTGGAGGGCCTGAACATGGTCAAGCGCGCGGTGCGCCCGCAGGTCAACCAGAGCTCCTCCACGCTTCCGGGCACCGGCGGCCAGCTCGGCGGTGTGATCGAGCGCGAGGGCCCCATTCACATCTCCAACGTGATCCTGCTGGACGCCAAGGGCAACCCCACGCGCGTTCGTATCGAGCGCAAGAGCGGCGCGCGCGTGCGCGTCGCCAAGAGCACCGGCGCGGAGCTTGACTGACATGTGCGCCGCGACCGCAGATGCCCCTCCCGCGCGCCTGAAGACGCGCTACTTCGAGGAGATCCGCCCGACGCTGATCGAGCGCTTCGAGTACTCGTCGGTGATGCAGGCGCCGCGCGTGGAGAAGATCACGCTGAACATGGGCGTCGGCATGGCCAAGCAGGACTCCAAAGTGCTCAAGGCTGCGACCGAACAGCTCGCCACGATCGCCGGCCAGCAGCCGAGCGTGCGCCGCGCACGCAAGTCGATCGCCGCGTTCAAACTGCGTGAGGGCATGCCCGTCGGCGTCGCCGTCACGCTGCGCGGCGAGCGCGCCTACGAGTTCCTCGACAGGCTGGTCTCCGTCGCCATCCCGCGAATCCGCGACTTCCGCGGGCTGAACCCGCGCTCGTTCGACGGCCGTGGCAACTACTCCATGGGCGTGCGCGAGCAGATCATCTTCCCGGAGATCGACTACGACGCCATCGACCAGGTGCGCGGCATGGACATCACCATCTCCACCAGCGCCGCCAGCGACGCCGAGGCCTACGCGCTGCTGCAGGCTCTGGGCATGCCGTTCGCCGCGCAGGGCCGCCCCAAGGGCTTCGACCCCGCCGCCGACGAGGCCGAGGCCGAGGCACGCGCCGCGGCATACGCGGCCGAAACCGCGCAGAAGGCGGGCGAAGCCGCCAAAGCCGCGCCGGCGCCGCCGCCGGCGGCCGCGACGCAGGCCGCCGAGA
>DATHJQ010000095.1:0-3278 GCA_035286505.1 Solirubrobacteraceae bacterium
GCTCGCGAGGAACGTGCGCACGCGACACGGCGAGATCGATCTGATCGCCTTCGATGGCCGCGCGTTGGTCTTCGCCGAGGTCAAGACGCGCTGCGTGAGCGTCCGTCAGCACGCGATTCGCGATGACCAGAACCCCTTGAGAGGGCTCGGCGCCCGCCAGCGGGCGCGGCTGCGCAGGCTTGCCGCGGCGTGGCTGCGCGACACGCGCAACGTGCGTCCTCGCGCGGCGACGATCCGCTTCGACGCGATCGGTTTGGTGCTCGACACCAGCGGCGCGCAACGACGCATCGACCACGTCGAAGATGCGTTCTGATCCGGCGCTCGTCGCTACAGCGCGAGCTGCTGGTAGGCCAGCGACTGAAAGGACATGCGGTGCAGCGGCGATACTCCCTGGCGCAGGATCGCCTCGCGGTGAACCGGCGTGGAGTAGCCGACGTGCTCGGCAAAGCTCCATCCGGGATGCTGGCCGTCGGCATGTCGCATGTAGCGATCGCGCGTGACCTTCGCGACGATCGACGCCGCGGCGATCGCCGCGCTCGTCGCGTCGCCATCGACGATCGCACGCTGCGGTCGCCCGAACTCGGGCACGGAGAAGCCGTCGGACAGGCAGAGCACCTGGCCCGGCAGATCGCGAGTCACGCCGATCAGCGCGTCGCGCAGGGCGGCCAGATTCGTTTTGTGCAGCCCGCGCGCGTCGATTCCGCGCACGCAGCGCGAGACCACGACAACGCGCGCCGCGCTGCGCAGGACCAGCGGGAACAGCGCCTCGCGTGCCTCGGCGCTGTGCTGCTTGGAGTCGTTCAGAGCGCCCAGAGCACGCAGCTCGCGCGTACTCAGCGCCTCGTAGTCGAACAACACCCCCGCTGCGACCAGCGGGCCTGCGAGGCAGCCGCGCCCGGCCTCGTCGGCGCCGGCAACGAGAGGCACGCCGAGTCGCCGGTCGAAGGCGAACAGGCGCCTGCCGCTGGAGTTGCGTCGGGCGCGGCGCCTGGCTCTGGCCGTGCCGTCGGTCCTGGCGGGATTGCCGGTCGCGCCATGCCGAGCGGCGACGACGTCGGTCACGAGCGCACCGTCGCCTGCGCTAGAGGATGCCGATTCGGTTGGGCGGCCAGTAGGTGGCAAAGGCTCCGCCGATGATCCATCCTGTGGGGACGGGACCCCAGAAGCGGCTGTCGTCGGATTCGCCACGATTGTCGCCCATCATGAACCAGTGCCCGGCGGGAACCTTGATGGCCACTGGGAAATTGCACTCAGAAACGCCCGGGCAGGGGCGGATGTAGGAGTCGGCCTCGCGCTTGCCGTTGCGGACCACGTGCCCTTCGACGATCTTGATCGTGTCGCCGGGCCCGGCGACGATCCGCTTGATGAAGTTCACGCCGGCCTCCTCGGCCACCGGCTGAGAGCACGGAGCGCCCCCGGGCGCGATGCGCGTTCCCGAGCCGCACGCCTCCTGCTGGGCCCCTTCGGGCGGATGGAACACGGCGATCTCGCCGACGTGCGGTTTGCCGAAGTGCGTGCCGATGCGATTTACGAGGACGCGCTGGCCGACGGCGAGCGTCGGCTCCATCGATCCGCTGGGGATGCGATACGGCTTGACGACCCAGGCCTGTATGGCGAACGCCAGGCCGACCGCCACGAGAACGATCAACACGAGCTCGACCCCCGAGCTGACGGTCGATTTGGGCCGCTTGGCGCCGCGTTTCACGCCGGCTCGTCGCCGACCACGTCCCCCTGGTCGCCATCGTCATCGCTGGATGGCGCGGAGTCGGCCTCTGCGCTCGCCGCCGGCGCGGCGGTGGCCGCGTCCTCGGCCAGCGCCGCCGGTTCGACGTCCTCAGCCGGCTCGGCCCCTGGTGCCGCGGGCGGAGCGCTCTCGGCGGGCTCCTCGCCGCCGGCCTGCGGCGCCTCCACGGCGGCATCCTGCTCGAGCACCGTCTCCTGAGCGGTCATGCCGTCCGCGTCGGTCGCCTCTTCGGGCGCATGCAGCAAGCCCGGCTCGATCGTCTCCTCTGGCCCGGAGTAGCGGCGCTCGCGCACCCGTGCGCGCTTGCCGACGCGGTCGCGCAGGTAGTACAGCTTGGCGCGGCGCACATCGCCGCGTGCGGCCAGCTCGATGCGCTCGATCTTCGGCGAGTGCACCGGGAACATGCGCTCCACGCCGACGCCGAAGGACTGCTTGCGCACGGTGAACGTCTCACGCGTGCCGTGGCCCTGGCGCTTGATGACGACGCCCTCGAAGATCTGCACGCGACGGCGTGTGCCCTCGATGACCTGGAAGTGCACCTTCACGCGGTCGCCCGCTGCAAAGTTGGGAACGCGGCGCAGCTGTGCGCGCTCGATGGTTTCGATGACGCTGCTCATGACGTGAAAGAGGTGGCGCCTCGGTGACCGGGGGAGAACCTCAAGGGGGTGGCCGGCCGGCGCGGCTAGGAATGGTAGCGGACGACCCGCGAGCGCCGCGTCAATGCGGCCGCGGCCCCGCGGCGCCCGGCTCGCCGTCGCAACCCTGTCCACGCTCGCGGCTGCGCTGCAGGCGCCACTGCTCGATCCGCGCGTGGTGGCCTGAGAGCAGGACGTCGGGGACGCGCCAGCCGCGGTGCTCGGCCGGACGGGTGTACTGCGGATACTCCGGGTTGCCCTCCAGCGCCTCGCTGAAGGACTCCTCGACCGCCGAGCGCTCGTCTCCGAGCGCGCCCGGGAGCTTGCGCAGCACGGCGTCGCAGACGACCATCGCCGCCAGCTCGCCGCCAGACAGCACGTAACGGCCTATTGAAACTGTGTCGCTGCAGAAATGCTCGACGATGCGCTCGTCAAAGCCCTCGTAGCGCCCACACAGCAGGGTTAGCGCCGGCTCGGCGGCCAGCTCGTCCACGAGCGCGTCGTCGAGCGTTCTTCCGCCCGGCGCCAGGGCGATCACACGCCTCTGCGCGGGAAGCTCGACCGGGTCGCGCCGGTAGCGGGCGCGCAAGGCGCTTTCGACGACGTCGACCCGCAGCACCATTCCTGCGCCGCCGCCGAAGGGCATGTCGTCGACCTGAGCCCCGCTGAGCGGCGAATGCTCGCGAAAGCCCACGCAGCGAAGCCGCGACCCGGCGGCGACCGCATTGGCGACATGACGCTGCGTCGAGAACCACGCAAACCATTCGGGAAACAGCGTGAACACGTCAATCTCCATGGCGACCCTCACCCGCCTCGGCGTCGCCGTCGTCCCGCCCGGGCTCGGCGTCTGCGCCCGCGTCGGCACCCGGCGGCGTGTCGATTGCTGAGCCGCTACCCGG
>DATHJQ010000096.1:0-6769 GCA_035286505.1 Solirubrobacteraceae bacterium
TGGCAGGATGCAGCTGCCTCCGCCGAAGATGCCTTTGCCCTTGACGCAGTCGCCGTAGTAGACGCTGTCGCCGAGCGAGCTGATGTAGCCCTTCTGCCCGTCTGCGGCCGCCAGCGCGTGGCCGAGAAAGCTGCGCCCCACCCAATACAGGCGGAAGTAGGGGAACGTCTGCGCTTCGGCGAGCGTGCCGTGGCTGATCGGCCGCGGGTGCCCGGTGCCGCACCCACCGAGCAGCCCCGCGCCTGCCAGCGCCAGGCAGCAGGCCGCGACCAGCGTCGCCGTCCGGCGCGGTCGCGCCCGCATGCGCGGCCTCGGGCGTGAGGCGCCAAAGGAGTTCGCAATCGACATGGCCGTCATTATCTTGGCGTGCGGTTGTCCTACACAGCTACTTCAGGGCCCCTCACCGGTTCAGAGGAGTACAGATCCGCCGTTGCACAGGCGGGTGTGCCGGGGTCCGGTGGGGTAGCACACCGGACCCCGGTTGATCTTCCCACCAAGCGCGACCGCGCGACGCCGCTGGCGCTGCTGTGCGCAGCCGCCGCGCTCGTAGTGTGGCTGCTCGTCGCGCCGCGCACGCCCGACCTCGCGGCCGCCGCCTACCGCCTGACGCTGTTCAAACACCTCGGCCTGGCCGTCTATGACGAGCACTGGTACGCCGGGCACGAGCTGCCCGGCTACAGCGTCCTGTTCCCGCCGCTGGCGTGGGCGCTCGGTTTGCGCGTCGTCGCCGCGCTGTCCGTGCTCGCCTCCGTCGCCTGCTTCCAAGCGCTCGCCGTCGCCGCTTACGGGCGCTCAGCGCGCTGGGCCGCCGGGCTGTTCGCCCTGGCCGCCGTCGGCGATGTGTGGATCGGGCGGCTGGCCTTCGCCCTCGGCGTGTCCTTTGCGCTGGGCGCCGTGCTCGCGCGTGCGCGCGGGCGCGGGTGGATCGCTGTGCTGCTGGCGGCGGCCAGCGCGGCGGCCAGCCCGGTCGCCGGCGTGCTGCTGGCGCTCGGCGCGCTGACCGACGCGCTGTGGCAGCGCTCCAGCCGCCCCCTGCTCGTGCTCGCTGCGCCGGCGGTCCTCGTCGTGCTGGCGCTCGCGCTGCTGTTCGGCGAGGGCGGCTACGAGCCCTTCCCTACCGTGTCCTTCCTCGCCACCGTCGGCGTCGTCGCCGCCTTCGTCCTGGCGCTGCCCAGCGGCCACGGGCGCCTGCGCGTGGGCGCCGCGCTGTACCTGCTGGCATGTGTCGTGTTCCTGTTCGCGCACACGCCCATGGGCAGCAACATCGAGCGCTATGGCGTCCTGCTTGTCGGTCCGCTGCTCGTCTGTGCGCTGGTCGCGGCGCGCGGCGAAGGCGCGAGGAGGCCGGTGCGCAGCGGGCGCGGCGCACCGTGGGCGCGAGCACAGGCGCCGGCCGCGCTGGCGCTGTGCGCCTGGGCGGTGTGGGCCGGCTGGGGGCCGCTGCGCGAGACGCTCGCCGTGGCCGGCAGCCAGTCGACGGGTGCGGCCTACTACGCGCCCGTCGAGCGCTTCCTCGCCGCGCACGCGCGCGAACCCGTGCGCCTGGAGGTGCCGCTGACGCGCGCGCATTGGGAGACCGCCGAGCTGGCGCCGCGCGTGTCGCTGGCGCGCGGCTGGGAGAAGCAGCTGGACACGCGCTATGACGCCGCGCTGCTCTCGCCGGGCCTGTCCGCACGCTCCTATGAGCGCTGGCTGCGCGGGCAGGCGGTCGGATACGTGGCGCTGCCCGACGCCGAGCCCGACCCCTCCAGCGCGCGCGAGGCCGCGCTGATCCGTGGTGGGCTGCCGTATCTGCGCGAGGTGTTCGCCAGCCGTCACTGGCGCATCTACGCCGTGCGCGCGCCCACGCCGCTGGCCAGCGGTCCGGGCCGGCTGACGTCGCTCGGCCACGAGTCCTTCGCGCTGGCCGCGCGATCGCCGGGCAGCTTTCTCGTGCGCGTGCGCTTCACGCGCTACTGGACGCTCACCCGGGGCCACGGCTGCGTGGGGCGCGGCGCCGGCGGGTGGACCAGGGTGCTCGCTCGGTCGCCCGGCGCGCTGGTCGTGCGCGCGCGCTTCTCGCTCGGTCGCGCGCTCGGCCTGGCGGGCTCGTATCGGCGAGGTTGAGCAGGCGTAGCGACCGCCTGACCGCGCTCCTCAGCGCGGCGCGAACGCATATAGGCCTGAAAGGCCAGTCAAGTAGATGTTCTTGCCGTCGCTGATCACCGGGTCGAAGGAGCCGGTCTCGATCTGGAAGGTCGGTCGCCCGGTGGAGATGCCCAGGCCGTACGTGCGGTGGGTGCCGAGGTCGGCGAAGTAGACCGTGCGACCGACGATCGTCGCCGAGCCCGAGATCTTGCCGTGCGCGTCGAACCTCCACGCGATGTGCCCCGAGCGGGCGTTCAGCGCGTAGAACGTCCCGTCGTAGGAGCCCAGGTAGATCGTCGGGCCGATGCCCGGAGCGTTCGTCACGGCCGGCGAGGCGTACACGTAGGCGCCCGTCTGCACCGCCCAGTCGAGCTTGCCCGTGCCCGCGTCGTAGGCATATACGCGCCCATCGGTGTTGCCGAGGAAGATGCGACCGTAGAAGGCCGCCGGCGTCGAGTAGAACGTGCCGCTGCCCAGCAGCGCGCCGCCCGAACCGCTGATCCAGATGCGCCGTCCCGTGCGCTCGCTGACTGCCTGCACGTGCCCGGAGTAGTCGCCGAAGTAGAGCTTGCCTTCGCTCAGCGTCGGGCTGGCCTTCACCGCGCCGCCCGCGTGATAGGTCCAGATGACCCTGCCGCTGCTCGCCTTCAGCGCGTACAGCGTGCCGTTCTGCGAGCCGAAGAACAGCTTGCCGTGGTCGACCATCGGCGAGGACTCGCTGGCGCTGGGCAGGTCGCGCGACCAGCGCGTCTTGCCCGTGGCGTAGTCCAGCGCGTACACGCGCCCGCCTTCGCCTCCGCGACGCGACAGCACGCTCGCGAACACCGTCTTGCCTGCCACCGCCGGCGAGGAGGCCGACAGCCGACCCAGGCTGCGCCGCCAGAAGCTGTGGCCCGTGCGCTTGTTCAGCGCGCGAATCACGCCGTCGTCGCCCAGCTGGAAGATGTGGTCGCCGCCGATCACCGGCGGGAACTCCAGCAGCGTGTGCGCGTTGTTCACCCACAGGCGCTTGAACGGCGCGTGCAGGCTCGCCGGCGCGGGAAAGAAGCGCGTGTGGTCCTTCGTGTAGCCGTACAGCGGCCACGACGTTTCCACTTCCGGCGGCGGCGGCGCCGGCGTCGGCTCGGGCACGAAGCGCGCGTGCGGGTGGTAGATGCTGCCCGTGCGGTCGCGCTCGTATAAGTAGGCCGCCAAGGCGAGGCCGACGATCGCCAAGATCGCGCCCGCGACGAGCAGGCGGGCGCGTTTGGAGCGCGGCAGCAGACGCTTGAGGCGTTCGCTCACGACGACACGAGCCGCCTCAGGCGGCGATCTTGCGCGACGAGCTTGCGGGTGTAGAGGAGGGCGACGTTCTCGCTTGCGACTGCCCGGTCGCAGCCGCGACGCGCGGGCGCCTGGACGCGCGTCGTGCGCTCCAGCGCGCGCCTGGCCTGCGCGCGGCGCCCTGTGCAACCCTCGCGCTCGCGCCGAGCGCGTGACCGCGAACGCCAGCTCGCGAGCCGCGCGCGATCAGCCGCGCGGCCGTCAGCGCGACCAGCCAAAGGCAGGCGAGCGTCAACGGCGGCACCGTCAGCCCGGAGATCAGCGCAAGCACGTCGTGATGTGCATCCAACGACCAGTTCCACAGCAGGTAGTCGCCGATCGTGAGCCCGGTGACGGTGGCCAGAGGCCGGTGAGACACGTGCGCAGTCTAAACCGGCGCCTAGACGGACGGGCCGACCGCCCCGCGTTGGTAGGCGCCTCGGGAAAAACCAGGCGAGAACGCGTGGCGCACGGCGCTCGCGCTCGATCGTGTTCGACAGTATCCTCGACGCCACGCATGGCACGGTCGCCACTGACCCGCGCGGTGCGCATCGTCCTAAGCGGACGCGTTCAAGGCGTGGGCTTTCGCGACGCGACTCGCAGCATGGCGCGTGAGCTGGGCGTCCAGGGTTGGGTGCGAAACGCCGACGACGCGACCGTGACCGTGCACGCCGAGGGCCCGCCGGCGGCCATAGAGGAGCTCGTCGCCTTCCTGCGCCAGGGCCCGCCCGGCGCTGCGGTCGCCGACCTGACCGTGGCGGACGTCCGCGTCGAGGGCCACGAGCAGTTCGCCGTCCGCGGCGTCAGCGCCGGCGCGTTCCTCGTGCAGGAGCACGCCGCCACCGCGCGCCACTTCGACCTGCGCCTGCAGGTCGCAGGCGTCATGCGCTCCTGGGCGGTGCCCAAGGGTCCGTCGCTGGACCCAGCCGTCAAGCGCCTGGCCGTGCAGGTCGAGGACCACGCCATCGACCACAACAGCTTCGAGGGCGCCACCGGGCACGGCGGTGTGGTGATTTGGGATCGCGGGCGCTACGAGCAGGGCGGTCGCGTCGCCTGGCCGCAGGCACTTGAGCGGGGGCACGCCGTGTTCGTGCTGCACGGCCAGAAGCTGCGCGGCGGCTTCGCGCTGCAGCGCACGCGCGGCGGCGCCAAGGCGCAGTGGCTGCTGATCAAGCGGCGCGACGAGCACGCGCGCGCGGGGTCCGATGTCGTGGGCGAACGGCCCGAGTCGGTCGTCAGCGGGCGCACGCTTGACGAGGTCGTGGGGGAGGGGGGTGGCGGCTGACCGTCGCCGGCGCGTTTGCTCCAGATGCCAGGCGGGAGGCGATGCGCGATGGCGTGCCGCCGGAGAGCGCGCGACCGGCGCCGTCGATCTCGCCGTCGGCGTGGTCCGTGCATCGAGATTCCGGCACGCTTACAAGATCCGTCCATTGGGATAGCGTGACCGCCGTGATCCCCGAGCCGCGTGTCCCGTCCTACCGCGAGTTGCTGTGGCCGACGCTGCGAGCGGTGCGCGAAATCGGCGACTCGGGAAGGATCGAGGAGATCGTCGAGAAGGTCATGCAGAACGAGAGCTTCACCGAGGAGCAGCAGGCCGTCCTGCACGGCGACGGGCGCGCGACCGAGCTCGAATACCGCCTCGCCTGGGCGCGTACGTATCTCAAGGGCATGGGCGCGTTGAACAACAGCGAGCGCGGCGTCTGGAGCACCACGGAGCTTGGCCGCACGCTGACGCCGGAGGACGTCGCGAGTCGTCACTCGGCCTACAAGCTGCAGCTGAGAGAGGCCAGGAGGGCTAAGCGGTTGGCCCGCGGGGAGCGGGAGGATGAGCTTCTCGAAGATGAGCCGGGCGCTCCGGAGTGGAAGCGGTCACTGCTCGAGGTTCTCCTCGACGTGCCGCCGGACAGCTTCGAGCGGCTGGCCCGACGCCTGCTCCGCGAGGCCGGCTTCGTATCGGCGACGGTCACGGGAAAGAGCGGCGACGGCGGGATCGACGGGATAGGCGTCTACCGCATGTCGCTGCTGAGTTTTCCCGTCTTCTTCCAGTGCAAGCGCTATCGCGGAGGCGTCGGAGCGGGCGCCGTCAGGGATTTTCGCGGCGCGATGAGCGGGCGTGGCGACAAGGGGCTGCTGATCACCACCGGCACCTTCACCGCGGACGCCAAGCACGAGGCGACGCGCGATGGCGCGCCGCCCGTCGACCTCATCGACGGCGATCGGCTGTGCGATCTCCTGAAGGAGCACGGACTGGGGGTGCGGACGATCGTCCGTCAGGTCGAGGACGTCGAGGTGGCCCGGCAGTTCTTCTCCGACCTCTAGGGCATAGCGAGGTTCTCGGCGGCCAGCTCGAGCTGGTCGTCGCCGTAGAACAGCGCGCCGTCGATCCGGACGGTCGGGATGCCGCGCACGCCCAGCGCCCAAGCATCGTCGGTGGCGTCCCGCAGCGCCTGCTTGACCTCCGCGCTCTCGGCCGCATCGCGCATCGCGGCCCGCTCGAGACCCGCTTGCATCCCGGCGTCGAGCAGCACGGCGATGTCGGCGATGTCGGCACCCTGAGCGAACTGGCGGTGAAACACCGCGCGCGCGAACGCGCGGCCATGCCCCTGCTGCTGTGCCCAGGTCGCGCAGCGCATCGCGATCAGACCGTTCGTGGGCCACGCGTCGGGCCAGCGCAACGCCGGCAGCCCGTAGCGTCGGGCACGCTGCTCGATCTCCGCGATCCGGGCGTCGCGAGCCGGCGTGTTCGCCCATGATCCGAACCCCCGTCGGGCGAAGATCGCACCGAGCAGCACGGGCCGCAGCTCGGGCTGCGCGCCCAGCAGCGGCTCAGCACGCTCAAGCGCGAGGTACGCAAACGGCGAGCCGAGGTCGAAGTAGAGGACAGGTGTCTTAGCGGGCAAGCGTGCCTGGTGAGCGTCGGGAACTTGTCAGACAGCAAGCTAGCAGAGTTAGCTTGTCGTCCGGCAAGCTAAGATGGACGCCGATGACGCCCATGACGCCCATCGTGATCCCGCAGGCGGCAAGCCGAGAGGCGGCGCCGGAGCGGCTTCGCGATGCGCAGCGCAGCCGTCGGGCGCTGCTGGCGGCGGCGACGCGCTCGTTTGCCGAGCGAGGCTACGACGGCGTGAGCATGTCGGAGATCGGCCATGCGGCCGGCCTCTCCCGGGGGGCGCCGGGCTATTTCTTCGGTTCCAAGGAGCAGCTCTATGGCGCCGTCCTGGCGTCCGTGTTCGAGGGGCGCCAGGCCTCGACCGAGCGGGCCTTCGCGGGGATCCGCGCATGGTGCGAGCGCGACGCAGGGCTCGACCGCCTCCGGGTGGCGCTGCTGGCCGCCGCCCAG
>DATHJQ010000097.1:0-2150 GCA_035286505.1 Solirubrobacteraceae bacterium
CAGGCGTCGTCGCCGACGCTCACCGGCGCGACGAACGCCGTGTCCACGCCCCCGCGCACGCGCTTGCCGATCTTCGTGCGGTGCTTGCTCTTTCCGTCGTAGTTGGCCGTGATCGTGCCGGCTCCCAGGTTCGTGTCCTCGCCGACGTCCGCATCGCCGATGTAGGAGAGGTGCGGCACTTTCGCCGCAGCGCCGATATCGGAGTTCTTGACCTCCACGAACGTGCCCACCTTCGCGCCAGAGCGCAGCGTCGCGTCGGGGCGCAGGTAGGCGAACGGCCCGACGGTCACCCCGTCGTCCAGCAGGCAGTCGACCAGATAGGAGTGCTTGACCGTGCATCCGGCTCCGATGCGCGTGCGCCCCTTGATCGTCGTGAAGGGCTCGATGCTCGTGTCCTGTCCGATCTGCACGTCGACGTCGATCACCGTGGCCTGCGGGTCGACGATCTCCACCCCGGCGAGCATGTGTCGATGGTGGATGGCCGTCTGCGCCAGCTTCCTCGCCTGCGCCAGCGCGACGCGATCGTTTACTCCCAGCATCATCGTCGGGTCCTCGAGCGCGTGCGCGGCGATCGTGGCGCCGTCCGCGCACAGAACGTCGAGCGCCTGCGGCAGGTACAGCTCGCCCTGCGCGTTGCCGGCGCTCAGATGGGGCAGCGCGTCGCGCAGGGCGCCGGCGTCGAAGGCGTAGATGCCGGCGTTGACCTCGCGAATCTCCAGCTCGGCGGGCGTCGCGTCGCCGTTGGTCTTCGTCTCGACGACCCGCAGCACGGCACCGGCGTCGTCGCGCACCACACGCCCGTAGCCGCGCGGGTCCTCCAGCACGCTCGTCACCATCGTCGCCGCCGCGCCGCTGCGCTCGTGCGCCTCGGCCAATCCTTCGATCGCCTGCGCGCTGAGCAGCGGCACGTCGCCGCTGAGCACCAGCACGGTGCCGTCGGGGCTCGCCGAGCGGGCATCCAGGTGCGCCAGCGCAGCCGCGACCGCGCCGCCGGTGCCATCGGGCGTTTCCTGCACCGCAAACTCGACGTCGTCGCCGAGCACCTGCTCCAGCGCACGCGCGGGGGAGTCGACGACGACGATCCGCCCAGCGCCCGCCGCCAGGGCGGCGCGCACCGGCCACAGCACCATCGGCAGCCCGCACAGCTCGTGCAGCACCTTCGGCGTGCGCGAGCGCATCCGCGTGCCCTGGCCCGCAGCGAGGATCAGGACGGTTGGGGCCACCGCAGGGATGCTAACGCTCGCTGTCGGGCTGCAATCGGCTCACGGCCTCAGCTGGGGGGCAGGGATTCGAACCCCGATTCTCAGGACCAAAACCTGATGTCCTGCCATTGGACGACCCCCCAATGAAGCACCGATCATACGGCCTGCAGGCCGTATGCCCCCGGCGCCGTTGGACCCCACAGCCGCGCGGCGCCAGCGCCAATCGCGGCTGGCAAGGTGTGCTCAACCGCGCCAAGCCGGTGATTAGAACTCGCGAAAACGGGTTAGTCACGCTGCGGTCTGAAGCTTCTGCAAACATTCTTGCACTTGCCCCGGGGAGTCAGCAGAGCAAGGAAGCGAGTCGGCGCCCCGCCCGTGGCAGCGCTGCTCGTCGTCCTGCTCGGGCTCGGCCACCCGGCTCCCAGCGCCGTCGCCGCGCCGAGCGCGCGCGCTTCGACGACCGCCTGCGCGGGCGCCGAGCTGGCCCCCACCGCACACAACGCGGCGGCCGTCAGCCTGGCGACACTTTGCGTGATGAACCAAATGCGCAGCGCGCGTGGCCTGCGCCCGCTGCGCTACAACGCGCCGCTCGCCAGGATCGCCGCTGGTCAGGCCGGAGACATGGTCCGCGGGCGGTACTTCGCCGACCGCAGCCTGAGCGGACGCTCGCCGCTGGCGCGCATCCTGGCCTCCAGCTACGTGGCGCACCTCGCAAGCATGCGCCTGCTGACCGCGCAGAACATAGGCTGGGGAACCGGACCCAATGCGACGCCCGCCGGCATCGTCAGAGCCTGGATGGAGTCTCCCCCACACCGGCGCATCCTGCTCACCGCCGGCTATCGCGACGCCGGCGTCGGGGTGTCGCCGTCGGTTCCGTCGGGGATCTCCGCGGGGCTGCTCGGCGGCACCTACGCCGTCGAGTTCGGCACGCGCGGACGCTAGGCCGCC
>DATHJQ010000098.1:0-10715 GCA_035286505.1 Solirubrobacteraceae bacterium
GGCGTCGGTGAGCCGGTCGAGCATGCGGTTGAACGCGTCGATCAGCACGCGCACCTCGTGACTCTCGCCGCCGGGATCGTGGATCCGCGGATGCAGGTCGCCGGCGTCCACGCGTGCCGCGACAGCCGCCATGCGGCGCAGGGGCCGGGACACGCGCGTGCCGATCAGATAGGCGCCGAGCAGCGCCGCGGCCAGCGCGAGGACGCCGGCACGGATGAACGCACGCGCGACTCCCTGCTGCGCATGCGTGACCGACGCAAGCGGCTCGCCGGTCCCCACGGTGACGGTTGGGCCGCCGCCGCGAAGGCGGACCGCATGCTTGAGCAGGCGCAGGGCGCCGACGTCGGGCAAGGTCACGGTGGAATAGCCGAGCGGCGCGGTCAGCAGCTGGCGCGAAAGCCGGTTCTCTTCGTCCTGCTGGCTCACCGTCTCGCCGTTGTCGGCGGCCTCCGGCGTGAACAGCTCGGGACGGTTCGTGCTCGTGCGCGCGCCCGGGGTGAGCGTGAACAGCAGCGTCGAGGTGGCCGCGAACGGCTGGCTGCGCACGTAGCGGTTCGACGCTCGGTAGGCGCCCTGAGCGGATTGCGCACCGGCGAGCTGCAGGCTGCGCGCGAGCTCGCCGGCGTCGCCGCCGAGCTCCTTGTCGATCTGCCGGCGCAGCTGGGAGCCGGTGCCGCGGTACACGGCCACGAAGCTGATGCCGGTGCAGATCAAGATCACCAGCGCGATCCATCCCGCCATACGCCAGCGCAGTCCGACGTGGGCGAAGAAGCTGCGCATCGCCCAGCTCAGCTGGCTGCGCTGCTGCCCAGGCGGTAGCCGACCGCGCGCACCGTCGCAATCGGCGCGGGATCGTCGGGACGGCCGAGCTTGCGGCGCAGGTAGCCGACATAGACGTCCACGACGTTCGTCGCCGGGTCGTGCTCGTAGCCCCACACGGCGCCGAGGATCTCCTCGCGCGCGAGCACCTGGCCGTGATGGCGCATGAGGTAGGCGAGCAGCGCGAACTCCCTTGCCGAGAGTACGACCTCCTTGCCCGCGCGGTGGACCCGGCGCGTCAGCAGGTCCAGCTCGATGTCCTCGGCGCGCAGAACCCTCGCCGACGCCTGTGCGACCACGCGCAGTTGCGCGCGCAGCCGAGCCGCCAGCTCGGCCAGCGAAAATGGCTTTACGAGATAGTCGACGGCTCCGCCCTCGAGCCCGGCGACGCGGTCCTCGACCTCGCCGCGAGCGCTCAGCACGATCACCGGCAGCGTCGGCGACGCACGCCGGACCGACGCAAGGATCTCCATGCCCGAGCGGCCCGGGAGCATCAGATCGAGCACGATCGCGTCGAAATCGCCGGACAGGGCCATCCGCTCACCTTCCTCTCCGTCGAGGCAGGTCTCAACCGCGAAGCCCTCGGCCGTGAGCCCGCGGCGCAGGAAGTCGACTATCCCGGGCTCGTCCTCGATCAGCAGCAGTCGCTTGGGCGCGCGCGACTTGCCCGACGGCGCGGCCTGCGCCGGTTCGTGCTGCCGGGGGCGCGCAGCCATGCTCATCGTTCAAGGATAAGCCTCGCGGTCCGCCGTCGCGCGCGCCTGAGTCTTTCGATGAGCTTTCTCATCAACGGGTTATCGCGGCGTTAATCGCCGCTCGAACACTGCCTGACACGCGCATGCGCTTTCACAGCACACATTCGCGAGACAGCTCGCTGCGCAGGTTGAGCAGGATCAACCGCTGGATGATCGCCGCGAGCGTCGCTCTCACGGCGCTCTTCGCGGAGGCCGCCGCGCATGCATTTCCGGGCAAGAGCACGGCCCGCGCGACGAGCAGGGACGGGCACAGCTCGACGCGCTCGCGCCGCGGCGCTGGGTCTGCCGGCAAGGGTTCCTCGGACAAGACCACTCGATCGCTGCGGCCCCCCGCCGAAGCGCCGCAGGCCACGAGCGCAACCCCGCACCCCGCCGAATCCTCCACGTCCGGACGAGCCGCACCGACCGAAGAACCTGCTCCCCCTGCAGAAGCTGCTCCCGCCGAAGAAGCCGCGCGCGAACCTGAACCGCAAGGCACATACGAATCGGCGCCCGTGCAGGAATCGCCGCCGCCCGTCGTCTCCGGGGGATCGTGATGCGCGAGCGCGCGATGCACGACGAGGGACTCGGCCGCGCGACGTGGCGAGCGCTTGGCACGCAGGTCGAGCTGCGCGTGCGCGACCGGAACGAGCTCGCCGCAGCCGAGGCGCAGGTGCAGCGCGAGCTCGACGCCATCGACCGCGCCTGCAGCCGCTTCCGCGCCGACTCCGAGCTCTCGAGGCTCAATGCTCGCGCGGGGCGCCCCGTGCGCGTCAGCCCGCTGCTCGCACAGGCCCTCGAGCTCGCCGTCGACGCAGCGAGGCTGACCGAAGGCGATGTCGACCCAACCGTCGGTCGCGCGCTGCAGCTCGCCGGCTACGACCGCGACTGGCGCAGGCTGGCGGCGCCTCGCGGTGAGCCGCAGCCGCAGCCGACGAGGCTCGCTCTGCAGGCGCGGCTCGGCTGGAGGACGATTGGGCTGGACAGGGCGACCTGCACCGTTCGCATGCCGGCCGGCGTGCGCCTCGACCTGGGCGCCACCGCGAAAGCCTGGGCGGCCGATCGCGCGGCGGCGGCGGCGTTCGCGGCGAGCGGATGCGGCGTGCTCGTCAGCGTCGGCGGCGACATCGCGACGTCCGGACCCGCCCCGCATGGCGGCTGGTCGATCCACGTCACCGACGACCACCGCAGCGCTCCCAGCGCCCCCGGCCAGACGATCGCAATTCGCTGCGGCGGCCTGGCGACCTCCAGCACGTCGGTGCGCCGCTGGAGTCACGCACGACACACGATGCACCACATCATCGACCCGCGCACCGGAGCGCCGGCGCGGGGGCGCTGGCGCACGGTGAGCGTCGCCGCGGAGGACTGCGCGCAGGCGAACATTGCGACGACCGCTGCGCTGGTGCGCGGGGGCGGCGCGGTCGACTGGCTGGCGCGACTGCGGCTGCCGGCGCGCCTGGTCGATTGGCAGGGCCGCGTCACTGTGGTCGGCGACTGGCCCGAGGCGTTGGACGCCACGGCGCAGCCAGCGCGGGCGGCCGCGCGATGAACGACGTGCTTGCCGCCTCGAGCGGCAGCGTCTACTGGTACCTGACGCGCTCCACGGGCGCCGTGGCCCTGTTGCTGCTGACGAGCGCGATCGTGCTCGGCGTCGTCGACGTCCGCCGCTGGAGCACGCCGCAGTGGCCGCGCTTCGTCGTCGACTCGCTGCATCGCAACGTCTCGCTGCTGGCGATGGTCTTCCTGGCCCTGCACGTCCTCACGTCGGTGCTGGACAGCTTTGCCCCGATCTCACTGCTCGACGCGTTCGTTCCGTTCGCGGGCGCCTACCGCCGGCTCTGGCTGGGACTCGGCGCGATCGCCCTCGACCTGCTGCTCGCGGTCACGCTCACCAGCCTGCTGCGCCAGCGCTTGGGCTACGCGAGCTGGCGCGCCGTTCACTGGCTGACCTACGCCAGCTGGCCGATCGCCTTGCTGCACGGCTTCGGTACGGGCAGTGACGCGGCGAGCGCCTGGCTGCTGGCGCTCAGCATCGCCTGCGCGGCGATCGTGCTGCTTGCTGTACTCGCCCGCGCGCTCGCCGGCTGGCCCGAGCACCTTGGACGACGCAGCGCGGCGCTCGGCGGCGCCGGCGCCTTCTCGCTGTTCTTGCTGCTGTGGCTGCCCGCGGGCCCGCTCGGCTCGGAATGGGCGCGGCGTTCGGGCACCCCCAGCTCGCTGCTCGGGCATCGCCCGTCCCATGCGCGGCCGGCGACGGAGCGCCGATGAGCCGCGCGACGCCAGCGCTCGGCCGGGCCGCCGGCCGCGCGGTCGACTCTGGGTTGCCCAGGCTGCTCGCGGGCGTCGACGGGCACGGCGGCATGAGCCTGCGCGAGCATCTCGCCACGCACGGCGAGCTCCCAGGCGAACGCAGCCATCGCCGCCGCGAGGCGCCGCTGATCGAGCTGCTCGAGCACGCCGGGCTGCGCGGGCGCGGCGGCGCCGGCTTTCCGACGGCGAAGAAGCTGCGCGCCGTGGCCAGCGCAAGGCGTCGCGCGATCGTCGTGATCAACGCGGCCGAGGGCGAGCCTGCGAGCCTCAAGGACCGCACGCTCTGCGAGCTGACGCCGCACCTGATGCTCGACGGCGGACAGCTGGCAGCCCAGGCGGTCGGAGCCGACGAGCTGATCGTCTGCGTGGGCGAGTCCTCGCCCGACAGCCTGGACAGCGTCGCCGAGGCGATCGCCGAACGTCGCGGGCTGCCCGGCGCCCCGGCCCGGGTGCACCTGAGCGTCGTCCCGAGCGGTTACCTGGCCGGACAGGAGTCCGCGCTGGTGAGCCATCTCAACGGCGGCCCCGCGATCCCGCGATTCACCCCTCCGATGCCTTTCGAGCAGGGCGTAAGGCGTCGGCCGACGCTGGTCAGCAACGCCGAGACGCTCGCGCACATCGCGTTGATCGCGCGTCACGGATCGGCCTGGTTTCGCGTGCTCGGCGTAGGCAGCCAGCCCGGTTCGGCGCTGCTCACGCTGTCGGGCGCCGTCGCCGACCCCGGTGTCTATGAGATCGAGCACGGCGCCTCGCTCGCGTCCGTCGTCGCCGCGGCCGGCGGCGCAAGCGGCCGGGTGCGGGCGGCCCTCGTGGGCGGCTATGCCGGCACGTGGATCGATGGCGGCCTGCTCAACGGGGTGGCCCTGTCCGACGAACACCTGGCGCCGCACGGAGCCGCTCTGGGCGCGGGCGTCGTCGTGCTGCTCTCCGCGCATGCGTGCCCTGTCGCCGAGACGGTCCGCGTCGCGAGCTGGCTCGCCGAGCAGGGGGCGGGGCAGTGCGGACCGTGCCTGAACGGTCTGAACGCGTTGGCTGCGACGCTGGAGCAGCTGCTCCAGGGCGCCGCACAGGGCAACTCGGTCAGGCGCATCGAACGACTCGCCTCCCTGACGCGCGGCCGCGGCGCCTGCGGTCACCCCGACGGCGCCGTCAGGTTCGTCCTCAGCGCCGTGCGCGTGTTCTCCGAGGAGTTCGCCGACCATGCACGCCACGGCCCGTGCGACGCCTGCGCACGACCCGCCGAGCTGGCGCTGCCCGTCGACCCGCGCGCCGGACGCTTGCGCGGCGACCCGGTCCCGGTTGCATGAGCGACCGCCTGCGGCTCAATCCGATCGCCTGCCAGGCCCATGGCATGTGCGCCGAGCTCCTGCCCGAGCGGATCACGCTCGACGAGTGGGGCTATCCGCTGATCGAGGACGAGCGCGTGCCTCACACGTTGATCGTTCACGCCCGGCGCGCAGCCCAGGCCTGCCCCACGTTCGCGCTGCTGCTCGAACGCGATCGTCGCCGCGACTGAACCGCGGCGCCGTCGGCGGCCAGGCGTTCGCGGACGGCTCTCGAACCGCTGGCGCTCGCGCCAGAATGTGCTCGATGACCGACTACGGCCAGCCGCTGCGCGAGCAGGACGCGAAGGCCGACCCCTTCAGCCAGTTCGCCGGCTGGTTTGGCGACGCCCAGATGGCCGGCGAGCGGATGCCCGAGGCGGTCGCGCTGGCGACGGCCTCGGCGGACGCCGTCCCCTCCGTGCGCATGGTGCTGGTCAAGCGCTTCGACGAGGAGGGCTTCGTGTTCTTCTCAAACCACGACAGCCGCAAGGGCCGCGAGCTTGCGGCGAACCCTCGCGCCGCGCTGGTCTTCTACTGGGACGCCCTGGGCCGGCAGGTCAGGGTCAGCGGGCCCGTCGCGCGCGTCAGCGCCGTCGAGACGCTCGACTACGTGCGCAGCCGTCCGCGCGCGAGCCAGCTCAGCGCGCTGGCCTCGCCGCAGAGCCAGGTTCTCGAGAGTCGCGAGGCCCTCGAAGTGGGTGTCGCCGAGCTGGAGCAGCGGTATCCAAGCGGCGAGCTGCCGGCGCCGGTGGCCTGGGGCGGCTATCGGCTCGCGCCGCACAGCTTCGAGTTCTGGCAGCAGCGCCACGATCGCCTGCACGACCGGCTCTCCTACCGTCGCCGCGACGGCGGCGGCTGGTCGATCGTGCGCCTGGCGCCGTAGCGCCATGCCGTGGTTCGGGGCGCCTGTTGCGGGTAGCGAACAGGCACCGACAGCCATGCGAAGGAGATGAGATGGGCGATCGAACGCAGCGTGCGCAAGGCAAGCTCAAAGAGGCGAAAGGTCGCGTCAAGCGCGACGCGGGCGCCGCGTCGGGACGTCCCGGCACCGAGGCCGGCGGCGCGGCCGACGAACTGAAGGGCAAAGCCAAGAACGCCGTCGGCAAAGCCCGCAGCGCGGTCAAGAAGAGCACGCGCTGAAGGCCCGCTCGCGGTGCGTTCAGCCGGCCGCTCGCCCGCGAATCACGACGAGCTCCTCCTCATCGGCGCGGCCGAGCAGCTCGCGCTGGCGCATCATCTGCGCGCGCGCCGCAAGGACCGGACCGAGCGGCCCACGCACGCTCAACAGCACCTCGTCCTCGAGGCCGCCTCGGCGCAGCAGCTCGCACGTCTCGCGCACCCCGCAGACCGACGAGTGAACGAGCAGCAGCGCGCCGCCCGGGCGGAGGTGAGCCGGCGCCTCACGGCAGACGCGGTCGAGTATCGCGCGCCCGTCCCGTCCGCCGTCCAGCGCGGTCGTCGAGCGGTGACGCGGCAGATCGTCGGTCAGCGCCGGGACGTAGGGCGGGTTGCATGTGATCGCGTCGAAGCGATCGTCTCCCAGCGCGCCGAACAGGTCCCCATGGCGCGTCTGCACGGGACAGCCGTTCAGCCGCGCGTTGATCGCGGTTGCAAGGATGGCGCGAAGTGACACGTCCACCGCCACGACGCTCTTCGCTCCCGCTCGTGCGGCTGCGATCGCCAACACGCCCGATCCCGTGCAGAGATCCGCCACCGCGGCCCCCTCGATGCGCTCGCGGCGAAGCGCGTCGGCGAGCAGCCAGGCGTCGCTGCGTGGTCGGTGCACCCCGGGTACGCGCAATATCCGCACGACACCTGCCGGGTTCCCTCGGTGTCGGCGCCTAAACGCCAGGGCCGCGACCTCGCCGCGCCGGGAGCGGACGTCCTGCGGGCCCTGTTCGAGCACGCTCGACCGCCGACATTCGGCGTCGAGGAGGAGGTGATGGTGCTCGACGCGCAGACCCGCGACCTGTCGCCGTGCGCCGGTGAGCTGATGTCGAAGATCGGCGATGCGAGCGGACTGAAGTTGGAGTTGCCGGCTTCGCAGCTTGAGATCGTCAGCCCTCCCCGCGAAGACCTGGCCGAGCTCGCGCGAGAGCTCTACGAGGGACGCGCGCGGCTCGCGTCGGCGGCTGCGGGGGTGCGGCTGGCCACGAGCGGCGCGCATCCCTTCGCCGCCGCCGAGGGCCAGCTCAACGAAGGCGCGCGCTACGAGCACCTGGCGCGCGAGTACGGGCCGGTCATACGCCGCCAGCTGATCTGTGGGCTGCACGTCCACGTCGGGCTCAGCGGCGCCGAGCGGGTGCTCGCCGTCTACAACGCGCTGCGGGCCTACCTGCCGGAGCTGGCGGCGATGGCGGCCAACGCGCCGATCTATTGCGGCCGTGACTGCGGGCTGGCGTCGGTGCGCCCGATCGTCTCCGGAATGCTGCCCAGGCAGGGCATCCCTCCGGCGTATGAGAGCTTGCGCGACTATGCCGCAGATCTCGCGTGGGGAGTGCGCGGCGGGCGCTTTGCAAGCGTCCGCGAATGGTGGTGGGAGATGCGGATTCACCCCGAGCTGGGCACGCTGGAGGTGAGGGCGCCAGACGCACAGATCCGCGCGATCGACGCCGCCGCGCTCGTCGCCACCGTCAGCGGTCTGGTCCTTTGGCTGGCGGAGCTCTACGACGCCGGCCAGCTGGCCGCTCCGGCGGCGAGCTGGCGCATCGCCGAGAATCGCTGGTCGGCCGCTCGACACGGCATTCACGGCGAGATGCTCGACCTTTCCACGGGAGCGAGCGTCGCCACGCGCCAGAGAGTGCATTCGATGCTCGAACTGCTGCGACCGTGCGCCTCGGCCGTCGGCGGCGGTGAGCTGATCGAGCACGCGCACCTCCTCGCCGAGTCAAGCGGAGCCGACGAGCAGCGCGCGTCCTTTGCCAGCGGCGGGCTGGACGGATTGATGGAGCATCTGACCTCGGCCTTCCTGGAGTCGCATGACGCGGTTAGGCCGCTGCGTTAGCGGTGAGTCTGAGCTGCTGCTGCGCGTCGCACAGCGAGCGCAGGACGCCGAGACCGAGCGCATCGCCGAACGGGCTCTCGTCGAGGAGCGCGCGGCGGGTGAGCGCATCCACTCGCTGTTCGCCGAGGCGCTCGACGCTTCGCTTGCACTGCACGCGTGAGGCTGGAAGCCCTGCAGGTTCGCGCGCGGTCGCGCGGACGAGGGCGGACGGGCCGGCGGTGACCGCCCGCGCTCAGCGGACGCTGTGCTCAGCCGACGCGACAGGCCCGAGCAGCGAGCTGGCTCCTTCGCGCCAGCAGTCGAGCAGGCGCTCGGCCCAGAGCCCCTCCAGCGCCAGCAGCGCATAGGCGCCGAAGAGGATCTCCCGCGCCAGCTGCGGCTCCGCACGCGCGAGCGCGCCGGCGAGGTCCCACGCCGCGATGTTCTCGTGCACCGCGTCGGCCTCGACGTGCTCGTCATAGAAGTCCGTCACGTCCGGCCCGTAACCGAGGCGCCTGAGCGCATTGCCGTAGCGTCGGTTGGGGATCGAGGAGGTCATCTCGAAGGCGGCCAGATGACCGACGATGGCGCCGCGT
This sequence comes from Solirubrobacteraceae bacterium, assembly GCA_035286505.1. Lineage (GTDB taxonomy): Bacteria > Actinomycetota > Thermoleophilia > Solirubrobacterales > Solirubrobacteraceae > Palsa-744. The sequence goes on from DATHJQ010000098.1 coordinate 8,768, forward strand.
CGGCGCCTGTGCAGGGCGAAGCCCGACATCAAATTGACCGTCGCCAGGGTGATGCCCGGCAGCTGCTCCAGATATGCGCCATAGGAGGCGTCCAGGCCGAGGCCGCGCATCGTCTCGGCGAACAGGAACGAGTGCATTCGCTCGGGCTTGCCCTCGCCGTACTCGTCGAACTGGATCTCCAGCAGCGCGGCCTTGGCCGCTCCTGACAGCCGCGGGATCGCCCACGAGTGCGGGTCGGCCTCCTTGAGCTGATAGGCGGAGCGATGGATGACGTGCTCGAGCACCTGCTCGCGGGTGGCGCGTGCCTCAACGAAGCGCGACAGCGGCGGACCTTCGTCGCCGCCGACCAGGCGCTGCAGCGCGCCGCCCACGTCGGTCGTGCCCTGGAGCGCGCAGTCCGGCACGAGCTCCTCGACAGCTCGATCGAAATGACGCTCGGCGGTCTGGCGGAAGCCCAGCAGCGAGGGCGACCACTCCCAGCGATCGTCCACCCCTTCGATCGTCGCGTAGTGAAGCTCATAGGCGACGTACAGGGCCAGCTGCAGGTCGTGGTCCTGGAGCGCCCCGTGCGCACCGACAGCCAGGTCGTCGACCTCGATGTCGGTGCCCGGCGCCTGCAGCAGAGCCGAGAAGAGCCGCTCGGTCCACGGTCCGCGCATGCCCGGAAGCACGACGCAGCGAGCAGCGTGGCTCGGCGGCGCGCTGACGCTCGCTGGCGCGCTGACGCTCATCGCGCGCGCCTGCACTCGGGCGCGCCTGGATTGGCATCCGGCGGGCCGGGAAGCTCCTCCGCTCGTCCCGGCGCCTGGAACCCGGCGAGCTTGTGCGTGCCGTCGCAAAAAGGGCGCATGCGCGATTTGCCGCATCGGCACAGCGCGATCGTCCGCCGCGAAAGCGGGATCTGGTTACCGTCCTGATCGAGCACTTCAAAGGACCCGCGAACGAGATACGGACCGTCTCTGTATGGCGTGATCGTCACGCCGGGCGGGGTGTCTGACGAGCTCATCTCAATCGGCCTCCAGAAGAGGGCCGCAGAGCCCCCGTCTGCCTTGGCTACCCGCACGCGCCCCGCGGAAACGTTCGCGCCACGGCGGCTCGCTTCACGCCGGCAAGACGTGCGCTCGTCGCGCCAATGCGAGCGCCCCGTCGACTGCGAGCGGGCGCTAGCTTGTGCGCATGGACGAGGAGCTGAAGCTCGGGCCGGGCACGACGCTGCGGGTGATCGCTCACGACGAGCACGTGCTGCAGCTGCGCGCGACGTACGCCGCGGGCGGCGCGGCGCCGCCGGCGCACCTGCACCCCGAGCAGGACGAGCGCTTCGAGGTGCTCGCAGGGGCCATGCGCAACCGCATCGCGGGCGAGGACGGCGAGCTTCGCGAGGGCGATGTGCTGGAGATCGGCCGCGGCACGGCGCATCAGATGTGGAACGCCGGCGACGAGCCGGCGGTCGTCGATTGGCGCACGACTCCCGCGGGGCGAACGCTCGACTGGTTTCGCGCGCTCTCCGCGGTGCTCGCCGGCCAGAGCACCGCCGATCCGGCTGCGCTGCTCGCCGAGTACGGCGACGTGTTCCGTCTCGTCGAGGAGTAGCCGTCCTCAGCGGCGGTGGATCGTCAGCGTGTGCGCGCACTCGTCCAGCGGCTCCTGCGCCGGCTCGGGGGGTGCGCGAAACGACGACGGGCGCCAGCGCTCGCGGCGCGCCGCGTCGAGTTCCTGCATGGCGCGCGAGCGCATGCCCAGAAGCGTCGCCGACGCGTTCAGCAGCACCACGCCCGTCGCGATCGCCGCGACGACGCCCGCCAGCGCCAACGCCAACAGCGTCAAGCCGATCAAAGCGACTGCGAACAGCAGCGCCAGCATCCTTCGGGGTTCTACGGACGCGCCGTGTTCCCTGCGAAAGCGCCGCTCGGCGCTCGGCGCTCGGCGCTCGGCGCTCGGCGCTAGGCCG
>DATHJQ010000099.1:0-3990 GCA_035286505.1 Solirubrobacteraceae bacterium
CCGGCCCTGCGTGAGGTGCTCGACGCCCGCGCCGCGTTCGTCGCGCCCGGCGACCTGGACGCGCTCGTCGCCGCCGCCGAAGCGGCTCAGCGGCCCGCGCCCCCGCCCCCGCCGTGGTCGTGGCAGGACGCCGCGCGCGCCACCTGGCGCGTGTATGAGCGGGCGCTCGCGCAGACGAACCGTCCGCGCGCGATCGGCCGCCATCGCCGCCGAGGCTCGACCGCCGGCGCCAGGCAGGCGCTCAGCGGCTCGCAGTAGCCCGCGCCCGCTCGGTCAGTACGCGCCGCGCCTGGAGAGCACGGCGGGAATCGTCTTGAGGATGATCGTCAGGTCCAGCGCAAGCGACCAGTGCTCCAGGTAGATGAAGTCCAGATGCACGAGGTCGTCGAAGTCCAGCTCCGAGCGCCCGGAGACCTGCCACAGCCCGGTGATGCCCGGAAGCACCAGGTAGCGCTTGCGATGCCAGTCCTCGAGCATGTCGTAGTCGCGCTGGGGCAGCGGGCGCGGGCCGACCAGCGACATCTCGCCGCGCAGCACGTTGATCACCTGCGGCAGCTCGTCCAGGGAGAAGCGGCGCAAAAACGCTCCCACGCGCGTCAGGCGCGGGTCCTCGCGGATCTTGAACAGCGCACCGGTGGCCTCATTGAGCTCTTCCAGGTCGGCCTGGCGCTCCTCCGCGTCTGAGTGCATCGTGCGGAACTTCAGGCAGGGAAACGGTCGCTGGCCGATGCCGCGGCGCGTCGAGCGATACAGCACGGGGCCTCGCGAAGTCACCCGCACGGCCACCACGATCGCCAGCAGCACTGGGCTGAGCAGGGCCAGCAGGATCGTCGCGCCGATCAGGTCGAACGTACGCTTGAGCGCGAAGTCGACGCCCTCGAACACCGGCGGGCCGAGCTCGAACAGCGGCACCGACTGCCCCGGCACGAACTCCGCGCGGTGGATCAGGATCTCCATCGTCGACGGCGCCAGGCGCACGCGCACGCCGCGCTGGTGGCATTGGTCGACCAGCTCCACCGCCTCGACCTGCGGGAAGTCGGGGTCGGCGATGATCACCTCGTCGATGCGTTCGCAGGCGAGCACCCTGTCCAGGTCGTCCAGCGAGCCCAGCGCGCGCAGCCCGTTGCCCGGCAGCGCCTTCGGCGAGAGGAAGCCGACGACCTCGATCGGCGAGTGCGGCGCGTCTGAGAGTGCGTGCGCGACATCTGCGATGTGCTTGCCCGTGCCCACGAGCACGGCGCGGCGGCGGTAACCCGCCGCACGCAACATCGCTCCCGTCAACCACTCGTAGGCGGCGCGGAACGACGAGACGTAGAGCAACGCGAACGCCAACGATCCATAAAAAAGGTAGTAGCTGGAGAAGTGTTCGCCGCTGACCACGGCGAACAGCAGCGCCACGAAGGCCACCTGGAAAAGCGAGCCGACGATGCGCGAAAGCCCGGGCCGCAGCGAGCGCGCGGCGTACAGCCCCGATCGCGCGAACAGCAGCGCCGTCAACAGATAGACGAACGGCAGGATGCGTTCGGTTTCCGCCAGCGCGGGGTGAAACTGCACGCGGTCGAACACGAGCGCCTTGAGGATCAGCGCCGTGAAGATCGCCAGCGCGACCGCCGCGAAGTCGAGCCCGAGCAGCGACACCACGCGCGCCAGGCGCCGGGCCGTGGACATGCGCAGCAGGAACGACAGCGCCGGCGGGCGCTTGCTGCGCATGTCGCGATCGCCCGCCTGCTTGCGCGCCGTCACCTCCGACAGCACCGCCTCCGCGCCGGCCGGGCGTGCGACCGCAGAGGTTCCGCGGCCGAGCCTTGAGGGTGTGCCCGGCGCCGGCGCGGATGTCGCGCGCGGCAGGGGCGGAGCGGGCGTGCGCGTGGAACGAGGTCCCATGTCACTGCTCACAACGCGTCAGCCTGGCAGATGTAGCGGTCGCGTGACTGCCCGGCGGCTGCCCGACGGCTCGCAGCGGCGGGCGCCGTCAGCTGGAGCCGCCGCCGATCAGCAGCTCCACGCCGGACTGGTCGATCGTGCGTGCCAGCCCGTCGCGCAGCGACACTTCCGGCGACCAGCCGAGCAGCTCCTGCGCGAGCGCGATGTTCGGCTTGCGCTGCTTGGGATCGTCCTCCGGCAGCGCCTCGTAGACGATCTCCGAGCTCGATCCCGTCAGCTCCTTGACCGTTTCGGCCAGTTCAAGCAGCGTGAACTCGTCGGGGTTGCCGATGTTCACCGGGTCGTGGTAACCGGACTCGGCGAGCGCGATGATCCCGCGAATCAGGTCTGAGACGTAGCAGAAGGACCGCGTCTGGCTGCCGTCGCCGAACACCGTCAGCGGCCGGTTGGCCAGCGCTTGGCGCAGGAACGTCGGGATCGCGCGCCCGTCGTGCGGGCGCATGCGGCTGCCGTACGTGTTGAAGATGCGCACGATCGCCGTGTCCACGCCCTGCTGGCGGTGGTAGGCCATCGTCAGCGCCTCCGCGTAGCGCTTGGCCTCGTCGTAGACGCCGCGCGGGCCGATCGGGTTTACGTGCCCCCAGTAGCTCTCCGCCTGCGGGTGTTCCTTGGGGTCGCCGTATACCTCGCTGGTCGACGCGATCAGAAAGCGCGCGCGCTTGGCCTTGGCCAGCCCGAGCGTGTGATGCGTGCCGTAGGAGCCGACCTTCAGCGTGTGCAGCGGCAGGCGCAGGTAGTCGATCGGCGACGCCGGCGAGGCGAGGTGGTAGACGAAGTCGACCGGCTCCTCGACGAAGTAGGAGTCGATGATGTCCGCCTGCACGTAGGCGAAGCGCTCCGGGTCGCGGATGTGCTCGATGTTCGCAAGCGAGCCCGTCTCGAAGTTGTCCACGCAGATCACGCGGTGCCCGCGCGAGAGTAGCTCGTCACACAGGTGCGAGCCGAGAAAGCCGGCGCCGCCGGTCACCAGGCAGGTGGTCATGGCGCGAGAGGATACTCGCCACGTGTCCTTATCATCTGCACCATGGCCTCTACGGACTCGACCGAGGAGCACCTGACCGTCGCGCCGATCGTCGGACCCGACGACCCGCGGCGCTTCACCGACTCCGGCATCGAGGTCTCAGAGCTCTACACCGAGGCCGACCTGCCGGCCGAGCTGGGCCTCGGCGAGCCCGGTGAGTTCCCCTACACGCGCGGCGTGCACCGCGAGATGTACCGCAAGCAGACGTGGACCATGCGCCAGTACGCCGGCTACGCCTCCGCCAAGGAGTCCAACGAGCGCTACCGCTACCTGCTCTCCAAGGGCTCCACCGGGCTGTCCATGGCCTTCGACCTGCCCACGCAGCTCGGCCTGGACTCCGACAACCCGCGCTGCCTGGGCGAGGTCGGGCGCACGGGCGTGGCGATCGACACGATCGACGACATGCGCACGGCCTTCGACGGCATCCCGCTCGACCAGGTCTCCACGTCGATGACCATCAACGCGCCCGCCGCCTGCCTGCTGCTGCTCTACGAGCTCGTCGGCGAGGAGCAGGGCGTGGCATCGCAGATGCTGCGCGGCACGACGCAGAACGACGTGCTCAAGGAGTACATCGCGCGCGGCAACTACATCTACCCGCCACTGCCCACGATGCGCCTGACGACCAACCTCTTCCAATACTGCCACGAGCGCGTGCCCAAATGGAACACCATCTCGATCTCCGGCTACCACTTCCGCGAGAAGGGCTGCTCGGCCGTTCAGGAGGTCGCATTCACGCTCTCCTCCGGCATCGCCTACGTGCAAGCGGCGATCGACGCCGGCCTGTCCGTCGACGACTTCGCGCCGCGCCTGGCGTTCTTCTTCAACGGCCACAACAACGTCTTCCAGGAGGTCGCCAAGTTCCGCGCCGCGCGACGCATGTGGGCGCACGTCATGCGCGAGCGCTTCGGCGCCACCAACCCGAAGGCGACCATGCTGCGCTTCCACACGCAGACCGGCGGCGTCACGCTGACCGCCCAGCAGCCCGAGAACAACATCGTACGCGTCGCCCTGCAGGGCTTCGCCGC
>DATHJQ010000100.1:0-3395 GCA_035286505.1 Solirubrobacteraceae bacterium
CCCGGCGCCGGGGCTCTGCTTGAGCACGATTCCCACCTTGCTTGCGTCGCTCGTCGGCGCCGTCACCACCGCCGGCGCGAAGCCCGCGCCACCGAGCGCCGCCGCCGCCTGCGTCTCTGGCGCGCCGACGACTTTCGGCACAGCGACTTCGTCAGAGGTCTTCGCCACCGTCAGGTTCACCTTCGTGCCGGTGCGAACCGACGAGTTCGCCGAGGGCGTCTGCGCGACCACGCTGCCGGCCGTCTGTCCGGCCGACACCTTTTCCGAGACCTCGCCCACCGTCAGGCCGACAGCCTCCAGCGCCGCTTCCGCTCCCTTCAGCGAGTCGCCAGACACGTCCGGCACAGGCACCTGCGCCGGACCGCTGGACACGAGCACCGAGACCGGGCTGCCGACCTGCAGCTCGGTGCCCGCCGGCGGTTCGGTGCCGATCACCCGACCCTGCGCGACCCTCGCGCTCGGCTGCTGCGTCGTCGTCGGCTTGAAGCCCGCCTTGCGCAAGCGGCTGACCGCCTCCGCGCCCGTCAATCCTTCGACGCTCGTCAGCGCCGCACTGCCCGGGCCGCTGGAGACGACGATGCTCACGCTGGCTCCGCTGTCGACCTTCCTGCCGCCCCGCGGCGACTGGCTGATGACGCGCCCGCTGGCCACAGTCGCGCTCGACGAGAGCGACGGCGCGGCGCTGAGCCCCTTCGCGCGCAGCTTCGCCGCAGCAGCCGGTTCGGTTTCGCCCGTGACGTTCGGCACGTCCACCTGTCGCGTCGAGGACGAGAGCAGCAGCACCGCCGCGACGATCGCGCCGGCGACCAGCGCCGCCAGCAGGCCCCACAGCAGCACGCGCCTGGTCGGCGGACCGTCGCCTGGGCCGGCGTCCTCGCCGTAAGCATCGTCCGCCAGCAGCATCGCCCCGGTCGCGGGGTGCGCTCCGTCGGGCGCGTGGGCCGGCGTCATGATCGCGCCAGCCGGCGCCACGCCCGGCGGCGCGTAGCCCTGCTGCTCGCCCACGGCGCCTCCCGCGAGAATCGCGCTCGGCGCGGCCGACAGCGCCTGGCGCTCGCGCACAAGCGCCGCGATGAACTCGTCGGCGTCCGCGTAGCGCTGCGCAGGATCCTTCGCCAGCGCGCGCAGCACCACCGCGTCGAGCGCCGGCGGCACCGCGGGATTGACCTCGCTCGGCGGCCGCGCCTGTGCGGAGACCTGCTTGAACGCGATCGCCACCACCGTCTCGCCGTCGAACGGCACGACGCCCGTCAGCAGCTCGTAGAGGATCACGCCGATCGAATACAGGTCCGAGGCGCCGCTCACCGGATAGCCCTGCGCCTGCTCGGGGGACAGGTACTGCGCGGTCCCCATGATCGACCCCGTCAGCGTCATGTCCGAGGCGCCCGCGCGGGCGATCCCGAAGTCCGTTACCCGCGCGCGCCCCTCCTCGTCGATGATCACGTTGTGCGGCTTCACGTCGCGGTGCACGACGCCCCGCCGATGCGCAAAGCGCGCGCCGCGCAGGATCTGGATGACGATGTCGATCGCCTGCGCCGCCTCCAGCGGTCCCTGCTCGCGCACGATCGACTTCAGCGAGCGTCCCGCCACGTACTCCATCGCGATGTAATAGGTGTGCTGCCACTCGCCGCGGTCGAAGATGCCCACGATGTTCTGATGCGAGAGCCCCGCGGCGCTGGAGGCCTCGCGACGGAACCGCTCGACGAACTCCTGGTCATCGGCGAAGTGCTGATGCAGCAGCTTGAGCGCGACCTGCCTGCCGAGCAGCTGGTCTTCGGCCAGGTAGACGTCCGCCATCCCGCCCGAGCCCACGCGCGAGATCACCTTGTAGCGCCCGTCGATGATCGTGTCCGGCTCAACCACGCGACGGTCCCTCCAGCTCAGTCATGCAGCAGCCTTTCGATGACTTCCCTGGCGATCGGCGCGGCGAACGCCCCGCCCTGACCGGGCACGCCCTTCAGCGTCACCGCGATGGCCACCTTCGGCGCCGTCGCCGGCGCGAAGGCGATGAACCACACGTTGTTGACCGCCGTGCCGATCTGCGTCTCCGCCGTTCCCGTCTTGCCCGCAACGCGCACCCCCGCGATCTGCGCCGATGTGCCCGTGCCTTCGTTGACCACCGCTTCCATCATCGTCGTGACGGCGGCTGCCGTCGACGGCCTCATCACCACCGACTGCACGTGCGACGAGATGCGCTGCGTCGTGCGCCCGTCCGGATCGACGATCCGATCTGTCATGTGCGGCGTCATCAGCCTGCCGCGGTTGGCGACCGCCGCCGCCACCTCGGCCATCTGCAGGGGCGTCACCTCGAGTTTGTCCTGCCCGATGCCCATGCGCCCGATGTCGACCTGCGAGCTCGTGGGCGAGACCACTCGCGCGCCGCGGTACTCGCCGCTCGAGGACATCTCTTGCACCGGGTAGTCCAGCTGTGGCTTGCGATCGAAGCCGAAGCGGCGCATATAGCGCGCCATCGTCGCCTTGCCCAGGCGCTCGGCCACCTGCGCCCACACCGTGTTGACCGATTTGGTCAACCCCTGCGTGAGCGTCAGCGCCCCGAAGCTCTCGTTTTCGTCGTTCTGCAGCGGCACTCCGGAGATGCGCACGTCGTTGCGACCCTCGACCGTAGATTCCTTGCTGAACGCGCCCGAGTCGATCGCCGCCGTCGCCGTGAGGACCTTGAACGTCGAGCCCGGCGCGTAGCCGAACTGCGTCGCGCGGTTGACCAGCGGCTTGCCGCCGGAGTCCTTGGCCAGATGTTCGTAGGTCTTCGTCGAGCGCAGGTCGTTGGGGTCGTACGCCGGCGACGAGGCCATCACGCGCACCGCGCCGCTGCGCGGTTCCAGCGCCACCACCGCGCCTTCGTGTCCCGCCAGCGCTTTGTTCGCCACCTGCTGCGCGCCCGGGTCGAGCGTCGTGACGACCTCGTCGCCCCTTCGCTTCTTGCCCTGCAGCTGGTCGAGGATCGTCTGCAAGTTGTTGTGAGATTGGCCGTTGAGCGGCGGGTTGCGATAGCGCTCCAGGCCCGTCCGCCCGAGGTTGGTGAAGTAGTAGCCGATCGCATGCGCGAACTCGTCGCCCGTCGGATAGCGGCGTTCGTACACGCTTTCCGAGCGGCTCGAAGCCGACGAGCGCACGCTGCGCGCCAGCACCGTCCCGTCCGCCGCGAGGATCCTGCCGCGGTCGATGCGCTGCTGCTCCAGCAGCCCACGAGCGTTCAGCGGGTTGTCGCGCAGCGACGACGCTTCGAAGATCGTCCAGCGGGAGGTGAACGCCAGCAGCAGCGCGAACATCACGGTCACCAGGCCGAACAGGCGGACTATCGGCTGGTTCATTCAACTTGCCCCAATTCCAGGCTGTGCACCAGCGACGCCGCGTTTGCTTCCGAGCGCAGCGAG
>DATHJQ010000101.1:0-4958 GCA_035286505.1 Solirubrobacteraceae bacterium
ACCTGCTGGTGATCGCCGACGGCAAGCGCGGCGACATCGACGTGACCGCCGCCGCGTACGCGGCGGGGCTGTTCGGCGGAGCGGACAGCCCGTTCGGGTGGATCGAGGGACTGCGTGCGGACCTGGTGACGGTCAACCCGCTGATGGGCGTCGACGCGCTGGCGCCCTTCGTCGCGGCTGCGCGCGACAGCGGCGCGGGTGTGCTGGTGCTCGTGCGCACCTCCAATCCCGGCGCTGCCGACGTGGAGGACCTGAGCCTGGAGGGCGGCGGGGCGGTGTGGGAGCGCGTGGCGGCGATCGTCGACACGCTCGGCGCGGCGGGCGTCGGCGAGCATGGGCTGAGCGACGTGGGCGCCGTCCTCGGCGCTACGGCGCCGGGCCATCTCACGCGCGCTCGCGAGCTGATGCCGTGCGCGACGTTCCTGCTCCCCGGCGTAGGCGCGCAGGGGGGTCGTGTGGACGACCTCGGCGCAGCGTTCGCGCCCGGTCGCGCGGGCGGCCTGGTGACCGCCTCGCGCAGCATCGTCGGCGCGTACCTGTCGCACGAGCGCGGCGCCGCCGGCGAGCCGCCCGAGCGTGCCGCGCGTGCGGAGGCGCAGCGCCTGCGCGACAGCGCCTGGTCGCTGTCGGGCGCATAGCGCGCCCGGCGCCAGGGCCGCCGCTGCGCGGTCGCATCGAGCGAATCTCGCCGTCCGCTAGCCTTGTTGGGCGCCGGCGGCGCCACCGCGCCGTCCGCGCCAGAAGGTGTGTGAGGAGCCAAATGATCATCACGGTCACGCTCAATGCGGCGATCGACAAGTCATTGTCGGTGCCGAACTTCCGGCTCGGCAGGCGTCACCGCACGGTCGAGCAGCGGACGATGGCCGGCGGCAAGGGCGTGAACATCGCGCGCACCCTGAAGACGCTCGGCCAGCCGGTCATCGCGACGGGCTTCGCGGGCGGCGCGACGGGGACGCACATCGTCGAGCAGCTCACCGAAGAGTCGATCCTCAACGACTTCGTGCGCATCCGCGAGGAGTCGCGCACGAACACGTCGGTGCTCGACCCGACGACGGGCGAGCAGACTGAGATCAACGAACGCGGGCCGGCGGTCTCCGAGCGCGAGGTCGAGCTGTTTCGCGACAAGCTGCTGTACCTGGCGCGCGGCGCGGCGATCGTGGTGTTCGCGGGGTCGCTGCCGCGCGGCGTCGAGCCCGACCTCTACGCGGCGCTGATCCGCGACCTGGAGCGCCTGGACGTGACGACGGTGATCGACACCGACGGCGAGCCGCTGCGACAGGCCGTGCGCGCCGAGCCCGACGTCGTCTCGCCGAACGTGCTGGAGGCCGAGGAATTGGTCGGGCACGAGTTCTCGGGCGAGGCCGAGCGCTTGCAGGTGGTGCACGAGATCGCCGCGCTGGGGCCGCGCGAGGCGATCATGACGCTGCCCGACGGATGCGTCGCGCAGGTGCTCGTGGACGGTCAGCCGCGCAGCAAGCGCGCGCGCATCGAGCCGCGCGAGCCGATCGCCAGGCGCGGCTCGGGCGACGCCTTTCTCGCCGGCTACGTGGCGGCGCGCTACGAGGGACGTCCCCCCGACCATTGCCTGCGCCTGGGCGTCGCCTGCGGCGCGGAGTCGACAGGCCGCTTGGAAGCCGGGCTGATCGACCCACGCGAGGCGCGGCGGCTGATGGGCGACGTCGAGCTGTCCGCCGTGGAGCTGCCGGCGCAGGTCAGCTAGCGCCGGCGCTCAGCCGCCGGCGACGTCGCGGCGCAGGAAGACCAGATAGGCAGCGAGCTCGCAGGGCACGGCGTACAGCGCGCAGACCCACAGCGAGTGCAGGATCGGGCCCCAGTCGGTCGGCGTGCGCAGCAGGCCCTGCCAGGCGTTGTACTCGGTCGTCAGCAGGTACGGTTTGGCGCCCTCCAGCCCGGGGATCACCGGGATCAGCGCGAGCACCAGGGTGATCGCGAGCGTGCCGACGACGGCGGCGGCGCCGTTGCGCGTGGCCGTCGAGAGCAGCACTCCGATGCTGACGACGGCGGCGATCGGGACCAGGTAGCAGGCGTTGGCGGCGAATACGAGCAGCAGCGCTTCGCCGGGCGGCACGACCGAGCCGGAGAACGTCGTCACGTGGTGAAAGCCCCATGACGCGACTCCGGCGACCGTCGCGACGATCGCCGACAGGAAAACCGCGACGGCCGCGTAGGTGAACGCGGCGAGCGCCTTGGCCGCGAACACCTGTCCGCGATCGACCGAGCGCGTGAGGATCGTCTTCAGCGTGCCGTTGCCGTCCTCCGTGGCGACGATGTCGCCCGCCACCAGCACCACCGCCAGCGGCAGGAAGAAGGCGCCCTCGAAGAGCAGCGTGAGCACGGGCGTCGCCAGCCCGGACTGCGTGATCTGCGCGAAGAAGATATTGCCGCCCTCGTGGCCGTGGTGCTGGCGCAGGTTCTGGGCGACGACGAACAGCAGCGGGAAGGCCATGCCGATCGACAGCCCGAGATACGTGCGCTTCTGCGAGAGCAGCTTGCGCAGCTCCCAGCGCCAGATCGTCAGCGTGCCGGGCCGCCGCCGCGCAGTGGCTGCGTCGCCGCGCGCGGCGATCGCCGGCGGCGATGCGGCGGCGGCGCTCATCCGACGCCCACCGCGTCGCGCGCGCTCGACTGCGCCACCGGGTCGTCGCCCGCGCCGTCGCTCGAGCCGCCTTCGGTGAGGCGAAAGAACAGGTCCTCGAGCGTCGCCAGCTCGGGCGTGAGCGAGAGAATGCCCACGCCGGCGCGTGCGAGCGACAACGACAGCGCGCCGACCGCGCGCTCCTCGGCCTGAAAGCCCACGCCGTGCTCGCCGGGGCTCGCGTGCTCGATGCCCGGCTGCTCGGCGGCGATGCGCAGCGCGAGCGCGTCGTCGGTCGTGCGCAGCCTGTAGCCGGCGCCGCCCTGGCGGCGCAGGTCGGCGAGCGCGCCCTCGTAGACGACGCGCCCGGAGTCGACGATGGCGACGCGATCGCACAGTTCCTGCACCTCGGGCAGCTGGTGGCTGGAGAGCAGCACGGTGATCCCTTCGTCGGCCAAACGGCGGATCAGCTGGCGCATGTCGCGCATCCCTCCGGGGTCAAGGCCGGTGCCCGGCTCGTCGAGGATCAGCAGCCGCGGACGGCGCAGCAGCGCCGCGGCGATGCCCAGTCGCTGCTTCATGCCGTGCGAGTAGCCGCCCACGCGATGGCCGGCGCGTGGCGTCAGCTCGACGATCTCCAGCACTTCGTCGATTCGCTCGCGCGCCCCGCCGCCGTCCAGCGCGGCGAGCAACTGCAGGTTCTTGCGCGCGCCCAGGTAGGGATAGAAGCGCGGCGCCTCGACGAAGCCAGCCACGCCCTCCAGCGCACGCGCTCCGCAGCGCAGCGGGTCGCGTCCGAACAGCTCGACGCTGCCCTCGCTCGGCGTGATCAGGCCGAGCGCCATGCGCAGCGTCGTCGTCTTGCCGGCGCCGTTGGGGCCGAGAAAGCCGTAGACGTCGCCCGCGCGCACGTTCAAGTCGACGTGATCGACCGCTGTGACCTCGCCGTAGCGCTTGACCAAGCCACGCGCGCGAACCGGTTGCGTCTCGTCTTCGCTGACGGCGTCGGCCGCCCCGGGCACGACTACAGACCTCGCGCCACTGCCTCGACGTCCGCGGGTGTGACGGCGCCGGCGAGCAGGTAGCGCACGCCCGAGCGCTCGAAGCTGAGCAGCGTCCCCAGCGCCGTCGGCAGCTCGGTGGCGGTGACGCCGGCGACTTTCACCTTGGGCAACCCATCGGGCAGGCCCGCAGGCTTCTCACCCGGCTTGAGCTTGCTTTGCACGACGGCCACCCCGGTGATGCCGTGGCCGCGCGTCGTCACGTCCGGCTTTTCCCATTCGCTGTCGGAGCCGCCCGCCCGCCTGGAGGCGCGCGTGCTGGGAGGCGTGACTTCCTGGATCTTGGCGTCGGCGGGGGGCGTGAACTGGAACACCGAGTCGGCGACGGGGCCGTAGGAGATGTCGCTGGCCGCCAGTTCGATGACCGGCGAGGCGCTTGTAGAGGAGTACAGCGCCGCGCGCAGCGGCACGCCCTCCTCGGCGTCCCACGACAGCTCTGCGCCGCCGGTCATGCTGCCTCCTTCCTTGGGCGAGACGCGAACCGTGTAGGCGGGCCGGCCGGCGACGTCGGTCGGCGCCGCGCCCGAGACGTCGACGTGATCGAGCTTGGCGATCGCTTCTTCGATCTTCGCGTCGCTGGGAACTTCGTCGTCAGCGGTCGAGGTGTGCGTGTCGGCGCCCTGCTGGCCGGAAGGGGGCGTGAAGCGATACAGCGTGTTCGAGGAAGCGTCATAGACGGTCAGTCTGCGCCCGTCGTAGAGCACCTGCGTGTCGCCTTTTTCGGCCTGCAGCTCAAGGCGCACGCGACCGTCTTTGGCTACCCACAGGCGGCCGGAGGCGCCTGAGAGCAAAGCGCTGGAGGAGAGCTGCCCGGCGGCTTCGCCGGCGCCGCTGGTCAGGACGGTGCCTTCGAGCAGGTGGTCGGTGAGCGTCACGTTCGCGCTGACGCCGTCGACGGGCTCCGCCGCGAGCGCGTCGTGCAGGGCTTGTGGCAGCCGCTTGGCCGGCGGAGTGGGGCCCGAGCCGAACGCGAACGCGATCGCCGTGACCGATGCCCCGACGGCGACCACCGATGCACAGAGCAGCAGCAGGCGCGAAAAGGGGAGACGGCGCAGGATGTTCACGAAGGCACGTCCACGGCGAATACGTCCAGATCCTCGATTTGGGACCCGTTCACGGTTCAGGTTAGCGCCGCACATTGCCCGCGCCTAAAGCGAGCGGACGCTCTGAGACCTCTCGCCGCAGACCTGTCGCCGACGTTCGCTGCGAGCGCGACGGACGCTGGGCAGGCGTGGCTCATGATGGCGCAGACGCCTCGCTCGCCCCATCCGGCGCCGCCAGGCGATATGTTCTCGCGCGCA
>DATHJQ010000102.1:0-2346 GCA_035286505.1 Solirubrobacteraceae bacterium
GTGCTGGAGGTGAGGGTCCCCAAGCCCGAGCAGCGCAAGCCGCGCCGGGTGGCAATCGACGTCGGCGGCAGGCCCGCGGTGATCGAGGGGCAGGAGGGGGCCGGCTCCTAGCTGGCCGGGACGGCGCCGGCGCGTGCCACGAGGGCGCGCGCCGGATCGCCGGAGGCGAAACTACTCGAGCGGTGAGGCTAGAGCTCGTGCGGCGGCTGCTCGCCGCGCCCCCCGTGGGCGGGCGGCGGCGAAGGCGCGTCGCCGTTGGAGGCGCGGCGGCTCGACCGGCGGTGCAGCACGATCGCGCTGAGGATCGCCGCGATCGCCGCGATCAGGCCATAGATGCCGAACGTCTGGATGGCGTTGCCCGCCGAGTTGCCGAGGAAGTACGCGAGCAGGCCGATAGCGACCGCCCACGAGACGCCGCCCAGCGCGTTCCACAGCACGAACGATCGCCAGTGCATGCGCGTCGCGCCCGCCAGCCAGGATGCCCACACGCGCAGCCCGAGCAGGAAGCGCCCGAAATAGACGGCCTTGGGCCCGTGGCGCTTGAAGAACGGTTCGCCCGTGCGCAGCACGTCGAGGCGTTGGCGGTGAAAGCGCCCCGGGCGTTCGAGAATCCAGCGCCCGCCCTTGCGCCCGATGACGTAGCCGATGTTGTCGCCGACGATCGCGCCGAGCGCCGCCAGCCCGATCACCAGCTCGATGCTCAGCTTGCCGCGGCTGGCCAGCACAGCCGCGGTGATCAGCGCGGTCTCGCCGGGTATCGGCACGCCGCTGGACTCGCCCATGACGAGCAGGAACAACAACGGGTAGCCGGCGACCTGCACGAGGTGGTCGACGTTGAGCAAGGATGCGAGCATCGCCTGCTCCCTAGCATTGCGCAGTCGGTCGCCGGCCCCGAGCGTCCCGCGCGCGCGGTGCTATTTGGTGTTTTCGGAGACCAGCTGCTTGAGCGCAGACGCGGCCTGCTGCACGTCGGAGTAGACCACGTTGCGCAGCACCACCTTCGTCGGCGCCGGCGCCGTGGCCACGACGACTGCCACGATCACCACGACGACCGCCAGCAGCGCAAGAAGCGCGACAAGCGCCCGGCTGCGTCGCCTGCGCCGGGCGCTGCGCGGCGCAGGCGCCTGCGCTTGCTCCGCCGCGGGCTGGCGCCGCGGTGGCCCCTGGCGCGGACGGCGCGGCGTCACGGCACCCGCCGCGACCGTGCGCTGCGTGCCCCGCTCGCCCGTGCGATCGCCGGCGCTTAGCACGCTCGTGGCCTCCGTCGGCGTCTGCCGTGCGCCAGCGCGCTCGCCCGGGGCGATGCCGTTCGCGCCGTCGCCCAGCGCGCGGCCCATCTCGCGCGCGGTCTGGTAGCGCTCGCGCGGGTCCAGGGCCAGCGAGATGGCGACCGCCTCGGCGAGCTGCGGCCCGACCGCCGCGACCAGCGTGTCGAGCATCGGCGGCGCCTCCTGCTGCTGCTTGAGCGCGAGCTCCGTCAGCGAGCTCGCCTCATACGGCAGGCGGCCGGAGATCAGCTGATAGGTGACCACGCCCAGCGCGTAGAGGTCGGCGCGCGGGCCGGCCTCTTCGCCGCGGGCCTGCTCGGGCGCGAGGTAGGCGGCCGTGCCGAGCACCGACCCGACCTGCGTGATGCTCGACTGCTCAGTGGCCTTCGCGATGCCGAAGTCCGCGAGCTTGACCTCGCCTTCGCGCGCGCGCAGCAGGTTGCCCGGCTTGACGTCGCGGTGCACCACGCCGTGACGGTGCGCGTAGTGCAGGCCCTCGCACGCCTGGTCGATGATCGCGATCGCCTCGTCGACCTCCAGCCAGCCGTCGTCGCGCAGGATCTCCGCGCAGGACTGGCCCTCGATGTACTCCATCACGATGTAGTACTGGCCCGTGCTCTCGTCCTGGCCGGAGTCGAACACCTGCACGATGTTCGGGTGCACGAGCCGCGCCGCGGCCTGCGCCTCGCGCTGAAAGCGCGAGATGAACGTCGAGTCCTCCGCCAGGTGCTCGGCCAGCAGCTTGACGGCGACCTGGCGCTCCAGGCGCAGGTCAAGGGCCAGGTGCACGGTAGACATCCCTCCGTAGCCCAGGCGTCCCTCCAGGCGGTAGCGCCCGCCGATCTCCGTGGCGCTCATTTCGCGGGTTCCTGACCGCCGGCGCCCGAGTCCGTCCCGTCTGCGCCCTTGTGGCCCTTGCCCCCACCTTCGCCCTTGCCGATGCCCGGGCTTTCTTCTTCGCCTTCTTCGCGGGGCGCCGCGGTGCCGCCGCCGGGCCCGGACGGCGCCGGCGTGGTGGGCGTCGTCGTCGCGGTCGTCGTCTGCGTTTCGCTCGGCGGCGGCGTCGTGCTCGTGCTGC
>DATHJQ010000103.1:0-5698 GCA_035286505.1 Solirubrobacteraceae bacterium
ATAGTCGCGGTCGCGACGCCCGGGCACACGCCCGGTCACGTATCCGTGATCTGCGTCGAGGACTCGGGCCGTCACGTGATGCTGGCCGGCGACGTCACCGACACCCTCGAGCAGCTGCACGCCCGTCGTGCCGACGCGGTCGCCCCGGACCCCAAGGCCCATGTGGCGACGCTGGAGACGATCCTCGCTCACTGCGCCAAGCACGCGACCGTGTACCTGCCCTCGCACGACCCGCAATCGGCGGCGCGGCTGGCCGGCTCGATCACCATCTCCTGAGCGCGAAGGGCTAGGCTTGTGCCGTTGTGCACGCGGCGCGACGTGAGACATGGGAGAGGCGAACAGCTGGAGATGAGGCAGATTCCCCCACTCGATGCCGTATGGCTGGCGCTCGAGTCACGCAATACGCCCATGCACGTCGGCGGACTGTTCGAGTTCACGCTGCCCAAGGACGCGCCAGCGGACTACCTCAAGCGGGAGTTCGAGCGGATGCGCGAGGCGCGTGCTATCCCGTCGCCGTGGAATCTGAAGCTCGTGCAGGCGCCGCTGCTCGGTGGCAAGGCGCCATTCATGCGCGAGACTCGCGACGTCGACCTCGACTACCACGTCCGCCATTCGGCCCTGCCGCATCCTGGCGGGCAGCGTGAGCTCGGGATTCTCGTCTCGCGACTGCACAGCCATCAGCTCGACCTACACCGGCCACTGTGGGAGGTGCATCTGATCGAGGGCCTGGAAGGCAATCGCTTTGCGATGTACAGCAAGATCCACCACTCGCTGATCGACGGCGTAAGCGGGATGCGGCTGATCATGCGCGCGCTCTCCACGGACCCCGAGCGGCGCGGCATGCCCTCCTTCTGGACGGTCGGCGCGGGCGAGCGCCCTCACCATGCCGCCGAGCACAGCGGCGCACTCGGCGCGCTCGAGCGCCCGCTCAGCATCGCGCGAGGCGCCGCCGCAGCCGCCGGCGGCCTTTCCCGCGCGGCGCTCGACCTGGCCGTCGCGGCAGTCGACGACCGCGCGCTCCAGGCGCCATACCGTGCGCCCCGCTCGGCGCTCGGCGGAAGCCTCGGCGGGCAGCGGCGCTTTGCGACGCAGCAATACGAGCTGGCGCGCATCAAGCGCCTGGCCAAGGCCGCCGACTGCACGCTCAACGACGTGGTTGTCTATCTCAGCGGCAGCGCCCTGCGCCGCTATCTCGGCGAGCACGCGCGCATCCCCGACCGCCCCCTCACCGCCGGGATCCCCGTGAACCTGCGCGAGGCCGACGACCAGTCGATGGGAACCGCCATCGGCATGATGGTCGCCGAGCTGGGCACCAACGTGGCCAACCCCTTGGAGCGCCTGCGCGCGATCACGCGCTCCACCGCCGAGGCCAAGCACCACCTCGGCGGGCTTCCGTCCGAGGCACGCACGTCCTACACGCTGCTGATCAACGGCCCCTACATCGCCGGCCTGATGGCGGGTCTGGCCGGGCGCTCGCCGATTCCGTTCAACGTAGGCATATCCAACGTGCCCGGACCGACCGAGCCCCTCTACCTGAACGGCTCGCGCTTGGACTCGCTCTCCCCGCTGTCGCTGCTGCTGCACGGCAACGCGCTCAACATCACCTGCGTCAGCTACGCCGGCACGCTCAACTTCGGCCTCACGGGCGCCCGTGACACGCTTCCCCACCTGCAGCGGCTGGCTATCTACATGGGCGAGGCGCTCGCCGAGATCGAGCAGGTCGTGCTCGGCAAGCGCAAGCGTGCAGCGACCCGCAGGCGGCCGCCCGCCTCAGCCGGGCGCAGATAGCCGCGTCGCTCTCACAGCCACTTCCAGGGCCCGACGCTCCAATCGCCGATCTGCCCGAGGCGGACCCTGTAGCCGAGTTCGGGGCCCTGGTCTTCGTAGTAGACACCGAGCAGGTAGATCGCCTTGAACCAGTTGTTGGCGATCGACGACGGGTCGTAGTTGAGGACTTCGACTTCCTTGTACAACATGAGGACGCACTCGGCGGTGTTCGAGCCGATGAGCGCGCAGCCGTTGGCTTCGATTCTCCAGTAGTAGACGTGCGTGTAGGCCATTTCGGCCAGTTCTTTTTCGCCATAGGACTTGGCGTATTCGAACGCTCCGTTGACGAGGTACTGATCTTTGGTCGGTCCGGACGTCGGGCTCGGCGCGGGCGTCGGGCTGACCGGCGGTGGGACCGGTTGGGTCGGCGTCGTCTGCGGCGTCGGGCTGCCCGCGGGTGTTGGCAGGCAGAGGTACCCGTGTCCTTGACGTCGAAGCTGCTGCTGGGCGCGACAGCTCGGCCGAGCCCGGTGGCCGTGGCGCTTGCAGACGAAGCCCAGGCCCCGACTGCCGCGCAGGCGCCATCCCGCACGGCAGAGCGGTCGCGTGGGCGTGGCCGCCATGGCGGCCTTCGCACCTGTGGCGCCGGAATGCCCGGGAGCAGCGCCGGCGCCCTGTCCGGCGATCGCGGCCGGCGCCGGCCAGACGCACGCCAGCAGCGCAAGCATCGAAACGACGGCAGCGCCCAATGACGTGTACCGGCGGTGTCCCTGCGCGTCCATGCGTCCCCCTCCTGCCGCTTGCCGTCCGAGCGCTCACGTCGCCCGCATCCAGAGTACCCGGTCACACGCGGCGCTACAAGCGATCTACGCCAGGTCGCTCAGCGCGCTTGGGCGACTGCGCGCTCTCGCGCCTGCGCGCTGAGGTGGCGGCGCAGGAAGTGCAGTTGGTCGGCGATCGCCTGCTCGAACGGGCGGCCCGTGTAGATGTCGAAGTGGCCGATCGGGTACGTGCGCACCTCGGCGCGACCGGTGGCCCGCCAAGCGGCGTCCTGCGCGGCCTGCGGCGGCGCCACGGAGTCCCGATCGGCGATCTGCACGAGGATCGGGCAGGGAAGCCGGTCGGCCTGCAGCCCTGGTCTGTAGGCGCCGGCCTGCAGTGCGATCCGCGCCGCGACCTCGTTGCGCCAAGACGGCCCGGCGACCGCACGCATGCCCGGCTCGGCGTCCGGCGTGGTCATGAAGGCGACGCGTCCCGGAGCGCCGACCGCCGGCGCCGTCACCGGTTCGCGGCCGCGCAACGAAGCGAGCAGGTCGCCGAGCGCCGTCGCGGTCAGCCTGGCCATGCCAGCCACGCCGGACCTGCGGACGGCGTTGACCATCGTCGCCACTCCGTCCATCGCCGGCACCTGGGAGATCACAGCCGCGACCTCGCCGTCGGCTACGGCGACCGGGACGACGTGGCCGCCCGAATAGGACGAGCCCCACACCACGATCCGCCCAGCATCGACCTCGTCCAGCCTACGCGCGAACGCGATCGCCGCCGCATAGTCCTCGAGCTGGCGGCGAATGCTCAGCAGCTGACGGGGCTCGCCCTCGCTCGCGCCGAAGTGCCGGTAGTCGAACACGAGAGCGTCCAGCCCCGCCTCAGCGAAGCGTTCGGCGAAAGGGATCAGGCCTGAGTCCATCGTCCCGGCGAACCCATGCGCCATGACGACGCAGGGACGGCGACCGTCCTGTCCCGCGAAGGCGGTCCCCTGGCCTGGCAGGTGCACGCCGGCGCAACGCGCGCCGGCGCTGTCGAAGGAGATCGCGCTCATGTGGCCAGAGCCGCGCCCTGCAGCGCCGCGGCGCGGCCGGCGGACGCCAGCCCGGTCGGTGCGCCGGCTCGCGCACGCGCCTGCCCCGCCGGGATCGAGCGCGTCTTGAGCTCATGCTCGAAGCCGTACCACTCCAGCTGCATCGTGTGCCGCGGCTTGTTCGTGAAATGCCCGGTGTGAAACGCCTCGTCGCGGCGAATCTCCTGCTCCATCTCCGCCAGCGGCGGCGGGGCCCAGTCGCCGCTGAGCCAGCGTGCGGCCAGCTTGGACTGCAGCTCGGAGAACGGGAAGATCGTCGGAATCGGCTGGCCGAGGCCGATGAACGCGAGATCGTCGAATCCCGGCTTGAGCATGCGCTTGTACAGCGGCAGCACGTTTTCCGGCGCCGAGATGAACTCCGAGTCGAAGAACGGGAAGTTGACGTTGTAGCCCGTCGCGTAGATGATCGCGTCGACCCGCTCCACGCTGCCGTCGGCGAAGCGCACGCTGTCGCCGAGCAGCTCGGCGACGTCGCCCTTGGCGACGGCGTCGCCGGCGCCAAGACGTCCAAGCAGCTCGCTGGAGACGGTCGGGTGCGCGTCGAGGAACCTGTGGTTGGGCGTCGGCAGACCGAAGTCCTCCATGCGCCCGGAGAAGATCCTCGGCAGGATGCTTCCCACTCGGCGCTGGAGCGTCACCGAGATCCGCGGGTTCGTCTTGACGACCTGATCGGCGGGCTTGCCGAAGATGTACTTCGGGATCACGTAGGCGCCCGAGCGGGTCGAGAGGAAAACCGTCTCGCACATCGTCTTGCGAGCCAGCTCGGAGACGATGTCGACCGCGCTGTTGCCGATGCCGACCACGAGCACGCGCTTGCCCTGAAGGTCCAGCGGAGTGCTCGGGTCGATGTAGTCGTGAGAGTGCACCTGGGGGCCGTCAAAGCTCCCCGGGAAGTCCGGGTAGCGCGGATCCCAGTGATGCCCGTTGCACACCAGCAACGCGTCGAAAGTTTCCTGCGCGCCATCCTGCAGCGTGATCCGCCACCCGCCCGCAGGCCCGCGCTCGGCGTGCTGCACGCGCGTGTCGAAGCGGATCGCCTCGCGCAGGTTGAACGCGTCGGCATAGTCGCGCAGCCACTCGAAGATGTGCGAGTGGTGTGGATAGTCCGGGTAGCGGTCGGGCATCGGGAAGTCGCGGAAGGAGATCGACGGCTTGGATATGTCGATGTGCAGCGACCGATACGCCGAGGAGACGCCGTTCGGGTTGCGGAAGTACCAGTTGCCGCCGACCTCGTCGGACGCCTCGAAGCAGGTGTGCGGCACTTCGAAGTCCGCCAGAGCCTTGCACGCGGTCAGCCCACTGACCCCGGCTCCGATCACGCACACTGACGGCAGTTCGCCCACGGCGCGGATGCTAGCCATTCGCACACGTCGGCGCCCCAACCGTCGTGCGGGGATAGGCTCGCTTAAGTGAGCGTCGAACCAGTCGAGCGCATCGACCGATTGACGGGCCGCGCCATCGAGGTCGCCGTCGGCGCCCACCACCGGCTCCGCCTCAAACGCGCGGGACGCCTGGATCAACTCGACCCTCCAGGCGGCGACTCGCTGTGGGCCGCCGGCGATCCGCCGCCGCGCCGGGGAAACGCGCTGGAGGTGCTAATCGACGGCGAGCAGGCGTTGCCGCGAATCGCCGAGGCGCTCACGGCCGCTCGCTCGCACGTCCATATCGCCGGCTGGCACATAACCGCCGAGTTCGGCTTGACGCGAGACGCGCAGGCCGCGCGGCTGCGCGACCTGCTCGGCGATCTCGCCGAGCGAGTCGACGTCCGTGTGCTGCTCTGGGGAGGCTCGCCGCTGCCGCTGTTCACACCGGACCGCTCGGCCGTGCGCAGGGTGCGCGACCAACTCGTCGGCGGAACGCGCGTGAAGTGCGCGCTCGACGTGCACGAGCGCCCGATGCACTGCCATCACGAGAAGCTCGTGATCGTCGACGACGAGGTCGCTTTCGTCGGCGGCATCGACATCACGTCGCTCGGCGGCGATCGCTATGACGACAGCGATCACGAGATGCGCAGCCGGCTCGGCTGGCATGACGCGGCGAGCCGTGTGACCGGCCCGGCCGTGGACGACGTCG
>DATHJQ010000104.1:0-6325 GCA_035286505.1 Solirubrobacteraceae bacterium
GAAGGCCGTCTATCGCAAGCTGCACATGTTCGACGTGCAGGTCGGCGGGCGCTCCTACCGCGAGTCCGACCTCGAGGATCCCGGCGAGGAGATCGTGCTGTCGCAGACCGCCGAGGGGCTGCAGCTCGGCCTGTCGATCTGTTACGACCTGCGCTTTCCCGAGCTGTATCGGATCCTCGCAGTGCGCGGCGCACAGGCCTTCCCGCTGCCGGCCGCGTTCACGCTGGCGACCACGCGCGACCACTGGGAGACGCTGCTCCGCGCGCGCGCGATCGAGAACCAGGCCTTCGTGATCGCCGCCAATCAGATCGGCGAGCATCCCGGCGGCAACCGCTCGGGCGGTCGCTCGATGATCGTCGACCCGTGGGGAATCGTGCTCGCGCAGGCGCCCGACGGCGAAGGGCACGTCGTCGCCGAGCTCGACATCGAGCGTCTGCAGGAGATTCGCACGCGCCTGCCGGCGCTCGCCAACCGCCGCGCCGACGCCTATCGCTGGCCGCAGGAGGTCCGCGCGTGAGCGCCAGCAGGACACCGGCGCCACGCGCCGGCGACGGCGCCGACGCCGCGTCGGGCGGTGGCTCGCCGCGCAGCGCTCGGGCAGTTGGCCCCGGCGAAGGCGCGAAGGCCGCGCCGGACAAGCGCCGGCTGATCCTCGACGCGGCCGTGCGCGTGTTCGCGCGCCAGGGGTTTCATGCCTGTCGCGTGTCGGACATCGCCGACGAGGCCGGCGTCGCGTACGGCCTCGTCTATCACTACTTCGCCAGCAAGGACGAGGTGCTCGACACGCTGTTCGTCGAGCGCTGGGAGGTGATGCTGCAGCTGATTCGCGACGTCGACGCAGAACCGCTTCCGGTGCGCGAGAAGCTCGGCGCGATCGCCTCGTTCATCATCGACAGCTACAGCCACGACCCCGACCTGATGAAGGTGATCATCGTCGAGGTCACGCGAGCCGCCAACTCCTTCGGCGACACGCACATCGGCACGATCCGCGAGGCTTATGAGCTGATCGGCGCGATCGTCGAAAAGGCGCAAGCCGACGGCTACTTCAAGCCCGAGATCGAAGCGCGGTTCGCCGCGATGGCCTTCTACGGCGTGATCGAGCAGCTGCTTACCGGTTGGATCTTCGACCTGCGCCCGCAGGGCGAGGAGGAGTTCGAGCGCGCCAAGTGGATCGTCATCGAGACGGTCTGCGGAGGTCTGGAGACGAGCGCGGTTTCCGATCGGACCAGCGTGGGCAATAGACTCCTGCGCTGATGGAGAACGAGATGGTCAAGCGGTTGGTCTGGTCGGGCCTGCTGGCGGGCGTCGGCGCGCTTTCGACGATCCTCGCCCAGCGCGCCGCCACGATGATCTGGCGACGCCTGTTCGACGAGGAGCCGCCGGAGTGAGCGTGCCGCCGCCACCGCCGTCCTCCGAGTCTCCCAAGGAGGTGCCGCACAACATCGCCGCCGCGATCACGGAGGTCTCCGAGCGCGCGCAGGTGCTCGTGCGCGAGGAGATCGAGCTGGCCAAGGTCGAGGTGACCGAAAAGGCGACCAAGCTGATCAAGGGCGCCGTCGTAGGAGTCGCCGCCGGCATCTTCGTGGTGATGGCGCTCGTGTTCGCGCTCGTCGGCTGCGCGTGGCTGCTCTACTACTACCTCCCCGGCGGCGACTTCACCTACTTCTGGGGCTTCTTCGCGATGGCCGTGATCCTGTTGCTGCTCGGTGCGCTCGCCGGCCTGCTCGCCGCCAAAGCGGTCAAAAAGAGCTCTCCGCCGGTGCCCGAGATGGCGATCGCGGAGGCCAAGAAGATCCGCGAGACCGTCTCCTCGGCCAGCGACACCCCCGCCCGGACGGGCAACTGATGGCGCAGCGTTCGCCCGCCGAGATCCGCTCCTCGATCGAGGGCAACCGGATGGAGCTCGCGGTGTCGATCGACCGATTGCGCGGCGAGGTCGCGCACATCGCCGACTGGCGCGGGCACATCGAGCGCCATCGCTCCGAGCTGACTGCGGGCGCCGCGCTCGTGGGCTTCGCACTGGGCGTGAAAATACTGCGCCGTCGCCGCCGCGCTCGCTGAGCAACGCGAGCCTTGTCCTCTGTCTCTCGCGTCGCGCGCCTGGCGACGCGATCCATGGGACTCCTATCCCTGTTGAGATAATGGGCAGTTAGATAGCAGCTTTTATGTTGACAGACATTATCTTGTCTGGCATAATTGGTCCATGAGCACTGACGACGGCAGCTCGGTCAACCCCTTCCGCTTCGGTGCGCTGGCGCTCGATCGGGCTTTTACGGACCGCGAAAGTGAGATCGACGAGCTCGTTGCCGACGTGCGCAACGGCCAGGACCTCGTGATCTTCGCTCCGCGGCGCTACGGAAAGTCCTCGCTGATTTGGCGAGTGGCCCAGCAGCTGGTGACCGAAGACGTGCTCGTTGCGCAGGTCGATCTGATGCGCACGCCGACCAAGGAGAAGCTCGCCGAGAAGCTCGCGCAGACGATCCACGAGGAGGTCGCCTCACGGCTGTTTCGCGCCCGCGAGCGCCTTCGCGTGTTCGCAGGGCTGCGCATCAAACCCACTGTGACCGTCGATCCCGACGATGGCTCGCTGTCCTTCGGTTTCGATGCGCGTGCGGACAAACAGGACATCGACGCCACACTTGAAGGACTGCTGGCATTGCCGGGACGCCTGGCGGCCGAGCGCGACAGGCGCGTCGCGATCGTGCTGGACGATTTCCAGGAGGTCGTGGACATCGACCCTGGGCTGCCGAGGCTGATGCGCTCCGTCTTTCAGGAGCAGCCCGAGGTCGCCCACGTCTATCTCGGCAGCAAGCGCCACATGATGCAGCGGATCTTCAACGACGAGAACGAGCCGTTCTGGCGCAGCGCAAAGCAGTTCGAGCTGGGCGTAATTCCGCGCGTGTTGTTCGAGCGGTTCGCAGGCCAGCGCTTCGAGCAAACAGGGCGGATGCTGGCCGCCCAGGCAGCTGCAGCCGTGCTCGAGCTGACCGGAGGCCATCCCTACGCGACCCAGGAGGCCTTCTACTTTCTCTGGGAGCAGACGCCGCCGGGTGAGACGGCCGACATTACACGCTTGGAGCAGGCGCTGGAGGCGCTGCTGCGCTCCGAGCACGCCCACTTCAGCCTGCTCTGGGAAAGATCCGCCGCGGCCCAGCGCCGCGTCCTGCAGGCGCTCGCCTCAGAGCAGCCTGGTCGCCCGCTCAGCAGCGACTTCCAGCGCCGACACTCACTTCCGGTCACGGCAACCGTGCAGACGGCGCTCGATGCGCTGTCGAACGCCGAACTGCTGAGCAAGGTCGGTCGCGGTGAGTATCGCATTGCGGAACCGTTCCTGGCCGAGTGGATCGCCGTGAACGAGAGCTGATCGCCGATCAGTTCAGCAGCGAGCGGGGCACCGCGCCGACGCCGATCAGGCCCGGGCCGGTGTACGTGCCGATCACCGGGCCGACCTCTGAGGTGAAGACCGGCTCGGTGTCGAAGATCTCGCGGCAGCGGTCGATCAGCCGCTCGGCCTGCTCGGGCGCCTGGATGTGCTGCACGACCCAGCCGTCGGCGCCGCTGTCGTGCAGCTCCTGCGCGTAGTCGACCATGCGCTCGAACGCCCGGCCGGCCGTGCGCACGCGCTCCACGGGTGTGATCTCGTACTCCAGCGAGAGGATCGGCTTGATCTTCAGCGTGCCGCCGAGCCATGCCTGGGCCTTGCCGATGCGACCGCCGCGGCGCAGGTACTCCAGCGTGTCCAGGCAGAACCAGATTTTCAGCGACTTGCGCGTCTCGCGCGCGCTCGCGACCACCGCGTCCTTGTCCGCACCCGAGCGTGCGGCCGCGCATGCCGCGAGCACGAGCAGACCGGTGCCGCCGCAGCCGCTTTCGGAGTCGAGCACCTCCACGCGATCGCCGAGCCCGCGCTCGGTCAGCAGCTGATGCGCCTGGCGCGCGGCCTCGCACGTTCCGGAGATGCCACCGGCGAGGTGGATGGAGACGACGTCGTGGCCGCTGTCCAGCAGCGGCTCCCAAACCTCGAGGAAGTCGCCGATCGAAGGCTGCGATGTCGTGGGCAGCTCGGAATCTGTGCGCAGACGCTCGTAGAAGGCGTCGAAGCCGGCCATCTCCAGCTCGCGCACCGAGTCGCCGCGCCAGCCGACATACAGGCTGACCTGATGGATGCCTTCGCGGTCGGCAAGCTCTCGCGGCAGATAGTGCGTGCTGTCGGTGGCGACCGCTACGGGCATGCGCGGCCGGACGCTACAGCACCGCCTGCGCGAGCTCTCCCGACTCGTACATCTCGGTCACGATGTCGCAGCCGCCGAGGAGCTCGCCGTCGACGAACAGCTGCGGGATCGTGGGCCAGTTGGAGATCGCCGACAGCTCCTGTCGTATGCGCGGGTCGGGCAGGATGTCGACGGCCGCAAAGGGCGTGTCCAGCGACTGCAGCGCGGCGACCGTGCGCGCCGAGAACCCGCAGGCGGGCTCCTCGGGCGTTCCCTTCATGAACAGGATCACCTTGTGCTCGGCGATCGCCTCGGCGATGGCCTCGCGGATCGGGTTGGAATCGCCCGAGGGTGCGGCTTGGGGCTGGGGCGCCGCGGGCTGACCGGGTGACATCGGAAGGTCTTTGACGGGATTGCTCGACATGGCTGGCTCCTGGCTGGTGGTGTGAGGGCTCATGGGGCGAGGGTCGGCTGTGCGCTGGGCTGCTGCTCGAGGTCGTCCTGCGGCGCGAGCGTCTTCAGCGACAGCGCGTGAATCGCCCCACCGATCTCCGCGCCGAAGACGTCATAGACGAGGCGGTGCTGCTCGATGCGGCTGCGCCCGGCGAACGCCGCGGCCGTGACCGTCGCGCGGAAATGGTCGCCGCCGCCGGTGTAGTCCTCGACCTCCGCCCGAGAGCCGGGGATCGCCGCCTCGATGCGCTGCCTGATGTCCTCTGAGGAGGGCACGCGCTCTAGCGTAGAGGATCGCGACGGCGGCTCCGGGGCCGCGCCTCCGGAGCGCCATGAAGGTCTCGGGCCAACGCTATACTTTGGAAAGTCTTGCAGTTCTGACAGGAGCGAACAGATGATCACGCTTAGCGACAAGGGTGCCGAAAAGGTCCACGAGTTCCTCTCCACGCAGGAGGCCGACGTGGGCATGGCCGGTCTGCGCGTCGGCGTTCGCGGCGGCGGCTGCTCGGGCTTTCAGTACCAGCTCGCCTTCGACGAGCAGCGCGACGACGACGTCGTGTTCGAGAGCCATGGCCTGAAGCTGCTCGTGGACAACGACAGCCTGCCCTTCGTGCGCGGCTCGGTGATCGACTACGAGGAGAGCCTGCAGGGCGCCGGCTTCAAGGTCACCAACCCCAACGTGGTCGCGGCATGCGGCTGCGGCTCGTCCTTCCGCGTGGCCGAGGAAGAGCAGGTCTCGGCAGTCTGAGGCGCGTTCTGCGGTTGACGGCGCCGGCGCTGCTCGCCGCCGCCGTGCTCGCGGGATGTGGCGGTCCGCCGGCTGCCAATACACGGCACGGCGCGCATGCGCCCGCGCCGTTCGGTCCGGCCTTCGGGCTGACCGAGAACAACGCCAACCTGCTGTGGCCCTCGGCGACCAAGGCCTCGTCGCCCGGCGGCTCGCCCGTTCAGAGCGCGCGCGATCTCCTCACGGCGCTGCACCCCCGTTACCTGCGACTGCTCATCGATTGGGCGGCGCTGCAGCCGACGCCCGATCGTCCGCCTTCGCTGGAAGCTCGGGTGAGCGGCTGCGCGCGTTCGGTCGACCCGTGCGGCGCCTACGCCGGGGTGCGCGCGCAGCTTCAGGCGATCGCCGGCCAGCAGCGCGCCGCGCGCAGGGAGGGACACGCGGGCTTTGAAGTCGTGCTCGACCTGTTCGGCGCTCCCGCATGGGCGGCCCGCCCAGCGGGCGGCTGCGAGCTGCGCGCGACGCGCCCCTTCTCTCGTCCGGTCAGCGCCGCAGGCATCGCCGGGTACCGAGCGCTGATCCGCTCGCTGCTGGCGCTCGGCACGCGCGAGGGCGTCGCGCTGCCCTGGTGGGCGCCGTGGAACGAGCCCAACGACGCCGTGTTCGTCAGCCCGCAGCGCGCGGCGTGCTCCGCGGACGCGCCGTCGCTGGCCCCGGCCGTGTACACCCAGCTGGCGCAGGCGATGGCCGATGAGCTGGGCGCCGACGGCGGCGCGCATCGACTGCTGCTCGGAGAGCTCAACGGCTTTGCAACCGACTCGCCGCATCGCACTAGCGTCTCGTCGTTCGTCGCCGCGCTGCCCGAGAGTGTCGTGTGCCTCAGCGACGTCTGGTCCGTTCACGCATATGCCGCATATGCCCCTGCGGCTGAGAA
>DATHJQ010000105.1:0-3967 GCA_035286505.1 Solirubrobacteraceae bacterium
GCCATCGCCTCGGGGGGCGCGTCCTCGAGCCCGACGGCGCCGCCACCCGTGAAGAGGTCACGCCGCAAAGGGTCGAGGGAGAAGTCCGGCGGGGAAGGCGCCGGCAACGGCAAACCAGCCTCGCCGCCGCCGCGCCCGCCGCGCAAGAAGAAGAAACGCTCGGGGAGACGCCGATGACCGACGAGTCGGACGGAGTTGTGGGAGCGGACGAAGAGGAGCTCGAGCCGGCGGAGCTGCTGGAGGAGCTGCTAGAGGAAATCGTCGCTGCTCTCAGCCTTGACGCTGAGGTTGAGGTTGAGCAATCGCAGGAACTGCTGCGCGGGCGCATCGTGGGAGAGGACGTGGGGCTGTTGATCGGCCGCCGCGGGCAGACGATCGACGCCGTTCAGCACCTCGCCCAACGGATCGTGTTTCCCGAGGGTCCTTCGTCGACGCGCGTGGAAATCGATGCCGACGGGTACCGCGAGCGCCGCGCGGAGCTGCTGCGCGAGGACGCTGACGACGCCGCCGACGAGGCGGTGCGCGAGGGGCGTCCGGTCGAGCTCGACCCGATGCCGCCTTCGGAGCGGCGCATCGTGCACGAGTACCTGCGCGAGCGCGGTGGTGTGGAGACGCACAGCGAGGGCGAGGAGCCCAAGCGCTACCTCGTCATATCGCCTTCGGACGGCTGAGCGCCCGCGACGGGTGTTTCACGGGAAACACTCTTAGAGCGACGGGCGATGCACGGCGGGGGCGACGACTGGCGCCAGGCGCTCGCAAGCCACGACTTCGACGACGGGCAACTGGAGCGGTTCGGCGCGATTCTGCGCGAGCTGGCGAGCGCCGAGCACGCGCCGACGACGGTGCGCGACGTGCGCGAGGCGGCCTACGCGCATCTGGCCGACTCGCTGGTGGGCCTGGATTTTTATGAGATCAGATCGGCGTGCGAGGTTGCGGACCTGGGGTCGGGGGCCGGATTCCCGGGCACCGCGCTGGCGGTCGCGTTGCCGCAGACGAAGCTCAGCCTGATCGAGAGCCAAAGGCGCAAGTGCGAGTTCCTGCGGGGTCTGTGTGCGCGTGCGGGGATCGGGAACGCGGCGGTGGTGTGTGCGCGCGTGGAGGATTGGCGCGAGGGCCTAGGCGCAAACGACGCCGTGGTCGCGCGCGCCCTGGCGCCGCAGCCGGTCGTGCTGGAGTACGCGGCGCCCCTGCTGAGGCCGGGCGGGGCGCTGGTGGACTGGCGAGGCAGGCGCAACGAGGCCGACGAGGGCGCCGCCGCTGCGGCCGCCCAGGAGCTGGGCATGCGCCTGCGCGAGATTCGCCGCGTACAGCCGTTTGCGCAGGCGCGCGACCGCCACGTGCACGTGTTCGTGAAGACGGCGCAGACGCCGGCGCGGTTTCCGCGGCGGGCGGGAATGGCGCGCAAGCGTCCGCTCGGAGGCTGAGCCAGGTCGGGTGCGAGCGCCCGGGCGAGCCGCGGGTATGCGCTGGCGCGGCCGTCTAGCGCGCTGGTTGGGCCGCCTTGCCCGAGTCTCTGACCGCGATCGTCGCTAGCTTGCAGCGATGGCCACGGTTTATGCGATCGCCAACCAGAAGGGCGGCGTGGGCAAGACGACGACGGCGCTGAACGTGAGCGCGTGCATCGCCGAGGCCGGATACCGGACGCTGCTGGTGGACGTCGACCCGCAGGCCAATGCAACGGTCGGACTGGGGATTTCGCGCACGCGCTCTCCGGGGCTGTACGAGGTGCTGTCGGGCCAGGCGACGGCGGCGGAGGCGGTGACCGACTCGAGCGTCGCTGGCCTGTGCGTGATTCCGGCGGGCGCGGGCCTGGCGGGCGCGAACGTGGAGCTTCCGCGCGTGGAGGGATTCGAGCAGCGCGTGCGCGAATGCCTGGCGCCGCTGCGCGAGAGCTTTGAGTACATATTGCTCGACTGCCCGCCGTCGCTGGGCCCGCTGACGGTCGGCGCGCTGGTGGCGGCCGACCGCGTGATCGTGCCGGTGCAGACGGAGTACTTCGCGCTGGAGGGCCTAGCGGGACTGCTGGACACTCTGGCGCTGATCCGGCGCGAGCTGAACCCACGCTTGACGATCGCGGGCATGCTGTTGACGATGCACGACAACCGCACGCGGCTCGGCCGCGACGTGGAGCGCGAGGTGCGCGAGCACTTCCCCGATCTGGTGTTCTCGACGGTGATCCCGCGCAACGTGCGCGTGGGCGAGGCGCCGAGCTATGGACTTCCGGTCACGCACCACGACCCGCACAGCGCGGGCGCGGAGGCGTACTTCGAGCTGGCAAAGGAGGTGGCGGCACGTGGCTAAGCCAAAGCCGGGCATGGGCAGGGGCCTGCAGGCGATTCTGTCGGTGTCGGCGGACGCCGACACGGCGAACACAAACGAGCTGCACGACCTGCCGCTGGAGCTGATCTCGCCCAACGCCAAGCAGCCGCGGCGCCGTTTCGACGAGGACGCGCTGAACGCCTTGGCGGCCTCGCTGGGCGAGCGGGGCGTGCTGCAGCCGGTGCTGGTGCGCCCGAAGCCCGGCGGCACGTATGAGCTGGTCGCCGGCGAGCGCCGCTGGCGAGCGGCGCAGATCGCCGGCATGGCGAGCATCCCGGCGCTGGTGCGTCCCCGCGACGACGCGGAAGCAATCGAGCTGGCGCTGATCGAGAACATGGCGCGCGAGGACCTCAACCCGATCGAGGAGGCGCGCGCCTGCGCGGCGCTGGTCGAGGAGCTCGGCCTGACGCGCGAAGAGGTCGGGCGCCGCGTCGGGCGCAGCCGCGTCGCGGTGAGCAACCTGATGCGCCTGCTCGACCTGCCCGACGAGGCCATCGTTCTGCTCGAGCGAGGAGCGCTGAGCGAGGGCCACGGCCGCGCGCTGCTGCTCGCGGAAGACCACGGCGCACGCGCCAGGCTGGCCGGCACGGCGGCGCAGGAGGGCTGGTCGGTGCGCACGGTGGAAGCGCGAGCGCGCAAGGCCAACGACGCCAGCGGGGCGCCACGCCGGCGGGTCGCCAGAACCTCTCGCGCCGGCGGCGACCTGCATCCCGATCAGGAGCAGGCGGTGCGCGAGATCGCCGACGCCCTGACGGCTGCGCTGGGGGCGGAGGTGCTGGTCAAGGTCACCAGCGACGGCGGTTATCGCGCGGAGATCGCCTTCTCCGACGCCCAGGAGGCGATCAAGCTGGCCCGGCGCGTACGCCCACGCGCGATACCGGGCCTGCTGGAGCATTCCAGATAATCGGACAGGCCCGCTGATTCGCGTTGATCAAAACGTCAGTCAGACCGCTTTCAGTTTGAACATCCGACAGCGGTCGACGAAGGCGGTCGCCAGGTCAGGTGCACTTCCAAAATGGACATGGACGTAACTGCCGAGCACATTGGCCACCTGGTAGCCCTCCGCGCGTTCGTCACCGCGCGGGGTTGTCAATCGGAAGCAACGTTCCACCGCCGGTTCATCGATGACTTCCGAGTGGTGAAAGAGGTGGCCACGGGCGGCTCGCCCAGGTCCAAACAGTCCGCCTGTTGTGTCGATCTCGACGTACGCGATCTTGAGCGGCGCGGGCATCCTCGTGCTAAACGGCAAAATGCCGCACAGGGCGTGGGCCTCGTCCTCCAGTTCAAGTGTCTGGCCCAAATACATCAGACCGCCGCACTCGGCGTAGATGGGGCCGCCGTTGGCAGCAAAGTCCCGGATCGTCTGCTTGACCGGCTCGTTTGCGGCGAGTCTGGCGGCATGGAGCTCGGGATAGCCACCGCCGATGTAGAGCCCGTCCAGACCCTCTGGGAACGGGCCGTCGATAGGTGAGAACTCGACGAGTTCCGCACCTGCCTGCCTGAGCAAATCGAGGTTGTCTTCGTAGTAGAAGCAAAACGCCTCGTCACGTGCCACCCCCACGCGGGCATCGGGGCTCGTCACTGAAACTACCTGGTCGGGCTCTGGCCTTGAGATTCGTGTGACTTCGAGAAGTCGGTCAATGTCCAC
>DATHJQ010000106.1:0-3546 GCA_035286505.1 Solirubrobacteraceae bacterium
GAAGGCCGAGTCGCGCGGGTGGCTTGCTCCGGCGAGCGGCTCGCTGCTGCTGGGGCTGGTCGCCGTCGCGCTGCAGTGCATCGAGTACACCGTCCAGCACTTCGGCCCGACCGACGGCGCCTACGCCAGCGTCTTCTGCGCGTGGACGGCGTTCTTCGCGATCGCCACGCTCATGACGATGTACTGGCTGGAGACGCAGGTCGCCACCGAGCTGCGCGCGCGCCGAGCGCCCGCGCATCCGCACGGCGACATCAAGGACCCCGACCGGCTGATCGCCCCGGGGCTGGACGCGTGCGTGTTCTTCTGGGCCTTCCTGGCCGCCATCGGAGCCATCGCCTACGTGGTGCTGTACCTGCTCTGATGCTCGCCGCGGCGACAGTCGCGCCCGGTTTCTGGGATTGGTCGCTCGATCCGCCGCTGGTGCTGGTCATCGGTCTGGCGATCCTCTATCGGCTGGGAGACCGGCGCACCGTGACGCCGGTGCGCGCGACGACAGAGCGCCGCTGGCAGCGCCTGTGCTTCTACTGCGCGCTGGCGATCCTGGCGATCGCGCTCAGCTCGCCGCTGGACGCCCTCGCGGAGCAGCTGTTCTGGGCGCACATGGTCCAGCACGTGCTGCTGCTCGTGGTGGCGCCGCCGCTGATCGTGCTCGCGCGGCCGTGGATCCGCCTATGGCGCTCGCTGCCGTTGGACCTGCGCCGCTGGCTGGCGCGCGGCCTCGGCCAGGGCGCGCGCACGCGCTGGCTGCGCGGCGCCAGCCACGCGCTGGGCAGTCCCCTGGCGGCCTTCGTCGCCTTCAGCGCGGTCCTGCTCGTCTGGCACGTGCCGGCGCTGTTCGACGCGACGCTGCGCTCCTCCCCGCTGCATGCTCTCGAGCACACGCTGTTCTTCGCCACCGCGGTGATGTTCTGGAAGCAGGTGATCCACTCGCCGCCCCTGCACGCACGCCTGTCGTCGGTGCAGCGCGTCGCCTACCTCATCGGCGCGATGGTCGTCAGCTGGATCCTCGCGGTCGTGCTCGCGCTCGCGCCCGATCCGCTGTACTCCTCCTACGCGCACGAGGCGGGCCGTCCGGGCGCGATCTCGGCGCTGACCGATCAGCAGATCGCCGCCGGCATCATGTGGGTGCCCGGGTCGATCACTTTCGTAATCGTCATCTTCGTCTACATCCACCGCTGGCTTGTGCCCGACCCACCGGTCAGTGCCGGGGCGCCCAGGCTCGCAAGCGACCACTAAGGAGGAGACCATGCCAGCCCTGGCCACGCCGCTCGCCACCTTCCTCGCAGGCTCGATTCTCACGCTCGCGCTGCCGCTCGGTGTGCTGATCGTGGTCGTCGGCTGGTACGTGTACCTGCTGCGCCGCGGCGCCGGCGAACGCTGACCGCTCGTAACCGGCATCCAGCCTTCCTGTCGAGCCGAGCTCCGCTTTTCGATTGAGCTCGGTGACCGCTCCGCTCGCCACGACCGTCACCGGGACGGCCGTCCGGGCCGTCTCTCGGGCGTCTAATCGTTGGCCGTGAGCGCGCCGAGCAGGTGCGCGAATCGCTCGCGGGCCTCTTGACGGCGCGTGGGCAGGTGCTCTGAGGGGACTTCGCCTGGCGGCGGCGAGTAGCCGTGCAGGATGCGCCGAGCGACGGTCTGGCGGTGCACCTCGTCGGGCCCGTCGTAGATGCGCGCGGCGCGGGCGAAGCGATACATCTGCTCGAGCGGCAGGTCGGTGGAGTAGCCCAGCGAGCCGTGCGTCTGCACGGCGCGGTCGACGACGTCGTGCAGCACCTTGGCGCCATAGAACTTGATCAGCGCGATGTCCACCATGGCGGCGCGCGCGCCCTGCGTGTCCATCACCCACGCCGCGTGCAGCGTCATCAACCGTGCGGCCTGCATCTCGGCGGCGCTGTCGGCGACCCAGTTCTGCACGGTCTGCTTGTCGGCCAGCAGCGAGCCGTGCGCCCGACGGTAGGTGGCGCGCTCGCACAGCATGTCGAAGGCGCGGCGCGACACGCCGAGCCAGCGCATGCAGTGGTGGATGCGCCCGGGCCCCAACCGCTGTTGGGCGAGCATGAACCCGTCGCCCACGCCGCCGAGCAGCGCGTCGGCGGGAACGCGGACGTTCTCGTAGAGGATCTCCGAGTGCCCCCCGTAGGCGCCGAACTGCTCCCACGGGTGCTCCATCGTGGGCACGTCGCGGACGACCTCCACGCCGGGCGTGTCGCGCGGGACGATGAACATGGACGCGCGCTGCGAGCCGCGCGCGTCTGGGTCGGTGACGGCCATGACGATCAAAAAGTCGGCGATGGAGCCGTTTGAGGAGAACCACTTGTGCCCGTCGATCACCCACTCGTCGCCACCGCCTTTGGCGTCCAGCGTCGCGCGCGTCTTCAGCTGCGTCGGGTCCGAACCGGGCGTGTCGGGCTCGGTCATGCTGAACGCGCTGCGCAGGTCGCCGGCGAGCAGCGGGTGAAGCCAGCGCTCCTTCTGCTCGTCTGTGCCGGCCATCGCGAGGATCTCCGAGTTGCCGGAGTCGGGCGCGGCGTTGCCGAAGGCGAGCGGCGCGATCGGCGAGGTGCCGAGGATCTCGTGCATCAGCCCGAGGCGCACCTGGCCCATTCCCTGGCCGCCGAGCTCGGGTGGCAGGTGCGTGGCCCACAGGCCGCGCTGCTTTACCTGCTCCTGGAGGGGCGCGATCGCCTCGCCGAGGCCCTCCAGGCCGAGGTCGTGCCAGATCGCCTCCAGCGGCCAGATCTCGCTGCGAACGAACTCGGCCATCCAGTCCAGCTGCGCCTGGAAGTCGGAGTCGGTGGAGAAGTCCCAGCTCATGCGGCGTCCTTTCGATCCAACGCCGGCCGATCCTCGATCGGTGACGTGACCTAAGCCTACGCCTTGCCGGCGGCACGGCGCATCGGGCGACGCGGCGCATGCGGCGCGAGCTGCGGAGCTCGCGGGGGCAGGTCGCCGTGGGGCGTCGTGACCGAGCCAGGTCACGACGCCCACCGGCGGTGACGCCGACGCCAGGGAGGGAGCGGCGTCGCGCGTCATTCAAGGTGACCGGACGAGGGAGGTCACTCCTGAATGTTCAACATCGCATAGCTAAAGTACCGTGTCAAGGATAAAGTAGAGAGCTGTTTATAAATCAATCAATCGATTTACTTATTGGATGGGTTCGCGTTATGCCACGAGCGCGAGAAATCGGGGCGTGCGTGCTTGACGCAGCCACCACGGTCTGATGCCGAGAGACGCCAACTGGCGAGATCCGTCGGCTTCGGAGCCGACCACCGCGCAGAAGCCGTTGGCCGAACGGCGGCCGACGCGCTCGCGCAGGCCGTCCGGCCCGCTCGCCCGCGAGCAGATGCGAGCAGACCAGCGCCGCCGTCTGGCAATGGCGATGGTCGACGCAGTCGGCCAAGACGGCTATCGCGCTACGCGTGTGGCCGATGTGATCGCGCGGGCGGGTGTCTCGCGCAAGACCTTCTACGAGCTGTTCGGCAACAAGCAGGACTGCCTGCTGGCGACGTTCGGCACGATCATGAGCCAAGCGATCCGCAGGCT
>DATHJQ010000107.1:0-3358 GCA_035286505.1 Solirubrobacteraceae bacterium
CCTGCAGGGTGAGCAGCTTGCGGATCGTCGTGTCGGTGATCGAGCCCGGGCCCTGATGGCCGGCGATCGGGATGCCGTTGATCTCCGAGATGTCCACGGCGTCGCCCGGCGAGTGCTCGGAGACGTTGCCTTCACTCGTCAGGTCCGAGTGGCCGCATTTGAGCGCGGAGACCGTCGGCTTCAGGCCCGACACGGCCAGGAACTCGAGCGTCGCCAGCACGCGCCGGTCGATCTGCCCGGTCTGGATATCCTGGCGTCCGCACGGGTAGATGTCGATGTGGGGATTGGCGAGCACCTGCTGCTGCAGCTGTTCCTTTGACTCCAGCAGCACCTGCCCGACGCTCGGCGCGGTCGCGAGGAACGGGTTCTGCCCCTTGGCCCTGAACACCGAGCTGTTCTCCAGCTGCACCCAGCCGTCGAGGATCGGCTTGGGATCGATCTGCGGCGCTCCGAGGCCGGCCGGTCGTATCTGGAAGAGCATGTGCGTTTCGGAGCCTTCTCCGCCGGGGCCTTCTCCGTTGGAGCCTTCGCCGCCACCCATGTGCCCGAGCACCGTGCCGGCGATCACCCGCGCGCCGGTGTGAAGTTCGTGCAGGTAGACGTCGTTGGGGCCGTCGCGGAACACACGCGGCGTTGCCGACGACGTCTCCGGGGCCGAGCCGGTGGGCGCCGCCGCTTCGGGCGAGCCCGATGCGCCGGCATCTTGCCCGGACCCCGTCGGGGCGCCGTTCGTGGCCGGCGCGGGTGATTCCTGCGGCGTTGAGCTCGCGTCCGGCCGTGGTGTGACGGTCGATCCCGGCGCCGCGGCTTGCAGCGCGCCGCTCGACCCGAGCGACAAGGCGGACGTCGCCGCGCCTTCGGCGCCGGGCGGCCGGGAGTGCGTCTGCGTTCCGGCGCTGGCGGGACCGGTCG
This sequence comes from Solirubrobacteraceae bacterium, assembly GCA_035286505.1. GTDB lineage: Bacteria > Actinomycetota > Thermoleophilia > Solirubrobacterales > Solirubrobacteraceae > Palsa-744. Next base: position 913 of record DATHJQ010000107.1, read on the forward strand.
GCCGGGGTTCGACCGGTTCGGCCTTTTGCGACGGCGCCTGCGAGCCCTGGCCATCGTGCGGCTTGAGCACGGGATACAGCTGCGCGACGCTGCCGAGTTTCGCGTAGGTGTAGGTGTTGCCGTAGGCGTCACGCAGCGACACAAAGCGCCCGAGCTGCGGCGAATCGCCGATCTGCACGACCTGCCCGTCCTGCACGGCGATCACGGGCGCGTTGGCTTCGGAGTAGATCGTCGTTCCCGCGATCTGCTTGGCGGCGCCGGAGCCCTCGGCGGGCACCGTCGGGAACCCGTCGCTGAAGTGCGCCTTGGCATGCACCGGGAAGCGTGCCTCGGTGAGACCGGTGATCGCCCCGAGCAGGCCCGACGGCGTGCCGCCGAGCAGCTTCGCGCGCAGCATCACCGATTCGACGTACGCCTGAGAGTGGTTGTAGGAGAAGACCGACCCGCGCAGGCTCGCCGTGGCGCCCGCGGCGCGCAGGTACCGCGCCGCGGCGAAGATCGCGTCGGCCGGGTTGTAGGGGTCCTTGAAGCCGTCGCCGTTGGCGTCGACGCCATAGGTCGCCCACGAGGAGGGCAGGAACTGCATCCAGCCCTCGGCCCCGGCGGTCGAGACGCTGAGGTCGCGACCGTAGTCGGTCTCCACCTCGTTGATCGCCGCGAGCACCTGCCAGGGCACACCGTAGGCCGTGCCGGCGGCCTGGAAGATCGGCAGCAGAAACGGCGGGATGCGAAAGCTTTCGATGAAGAACGCGGGGACGCCGGCGATCGACGACGACAGCGAGAGCGGCAGCGGAGGCGTCAGCGCCGACGGCTTGGGCGCGCGCTTGCCGTGCCTGGACTTCGCCGCGGGGGCCCCAGCGGGCGCGCCCTTTTCGCCGTGGGCTCGCGCCTTGGGCCTGCCCTGCGCATCGGCGGAACCCGCCGGGCGCGACGGGCTGGCCCCTTGGGCGCTCTGCTTGCTGATCTGCGGCGCCGCCCGGCCTTCGCCGGCGCCGGGCGTCGCTGGCGGCGGGGTAGATTCGGTTGTTGCGCCGGACGTCGGCGCGGTGGTGGCCGGCGTCGTGGCTTCTGGCGCGGGCGTCGTGGTCGTCGTTTCCGGCGCCGGTGACGTCGTCGTCGTTTCGCCGCTCGTCGTCGGCGGCGCGGCTTCGGCAGGCGAGGCGGCGGGTGCCAGCAGCGCCAGCGCCGCCAGACCCGCGAGCAGGAGACCGATGAGTGTGGCGGGCCGGGTCATCTGAGGTCTCAGTTGCCGAGCAGGTAGTTGAGCAGCATGCCGTCTGCGCCCGAGCTTTCGGCCGACGGGGTGTAGTAGGTGGTCCCTGCGCTGGCGCCGCCGACCGGCTTTGCGACCGCCGATTCACCGCCGGGCGCAGCGCCGGCGCCGGGCGTCACCGTAGTCGCACCCGGGTATTTCGCCGTCGCTTCGGCCGGGGTGGCGCCCTTGAGCACGGCCAGCGTGCGCGCCATGACGACGCTCGTGCCGCTCGCGCGGCGAGCGGAGGCGGCCGTCGCCGCGGTGCCTTCGCTGCCGGAGGAGCTGTTGAACAGTTTCGCGTTGGCGCATGCCGACGCCGTCGTGACGGCGTAGGTCAGGCAGACCGTGCCGACGGCTTCAGAGCGCAGGAAGTGGCCGAGCGCGTCGTAGCCGTTGGTCGAACCGGCGCCAAGGAAGATGAAGTCCAGGATCCGCTCGAGCCCTCCTGTCGAACGCAGGCTGGAGAGCAGTTCGGCGGCGTTGAAGGAGAACGGCTTTGCTTCTTTGCCGAGTTTGCCCAGACGATCGAGCAGCGGCTGGATCGAGGTCAGCGCGGGACCGGAGATCTTCGCGGTCGCGCCGGTGCTCTTGAAGAAGGCGGTCGAGCTGGCGGAGAACGCGGGCAATTTGGTGAACGCCTTGTTGATTCCCGGAGCGGCGACTTTCAGGTCGTTGAACACGGGCGTCGTCTGGTCGGCGAATCGCGCGAGTCGTTCCATCGACGGCCCGAGCTGCCTGAGGAATTGCGGGAACAGCGCGAGGTTGCGCGCGAGCGCTCCGCGATGGCGTGCGGTGGCCTGGGCGACGGTGTTGCTCTGCACGATGAAGTCGGCGACCTTGTCGCGCACTTCGGCGAACGGCTTCAGCGCTTGGTCGGAGTCGACCGCGAGCTTCGCCAGCACCTTGTTCTCGCTGGAGAGGATCGCCAGGACGCGGTCGAGTTCCTGCAGCGCCGGATTGGCGCGCCGGATCACCGCGTTGAGGTCTGAGCCACGCCCGGCGAGGCCGGCCCCGAGCTCGTTGATCAAGATCGTGAAGCGCTGGCGCACCGGCAGGCGGGAGATATCGCCGAGCAGGTCCACGTCGACCGGGCTGCTCGTGTTCTGCACGGGGAGCAAGTACTGCCCCGAGCCTTCATGTCCCTTGCCGATCCTCTTCAGCGCCGGCGGCAGCGGCGTACCGGCGACGCGC
>DATHJQ010000108.1:0-10795 GCA_035286505.1 Solirubrobacteraceae bacterium
GGCGGGCAAGCTGAGCACGGGGCACAACGTCAAGGTGGGCTACCTCTCCCAGCACGCCGACGAGCTGGGCGCGGGCGGCGATCCGGGGCAGAGCGTGCTCGATGCGGCGCAGCGTGCGACGGCGCTGACGCAGGGCAAGGCGCGCGCGCTGCTCGGGCGCTTCCTGTTCTCCGGCGAGGACGCCGACAAGCCGCTGGAGGGCTTGTCGGGCGGCGAGCGCAGGCGCCTGTCGCTGGCCATCCTCGTGCACTCGGGCGCCAACGTGCTGATCCTCGACGAGCCCACCAACCACCTGGACATCGAGAGCCGCGAGGCGCTGGAGGACGCGCTGTGCGCGTTCACCGGAGCCGTGCTGCTGGTCTCGCACGACCGCGCGCTGCTGGACGCCGTGGGCACGCGCACCGTGTCCGTAGAGCAGCGCACGCTGCACAGCTACATCGGCGGCTGGCCGGAGTACGTGCGCGTGCGCGAAGAGCGCCGCGCGCTCGGCGGCGACGATTTTGCGCCGGGCAGCGCCACGGCGCGCGCCTCCTCGCCACGTCGCATCGGCGGCGCCCCGCCGAGCGCGCCGGCCGAGCTGGCGACGAACGGCGCCGGCGCGCACGCAGGGCCGCCCGGCGGTGGGCCGGCGAGCGCGTCGCCGCGCAAGGGCAAGGCCAAGCCGAAGCCCAAGGGGCCGTCGAAGAACCGCCTCAGCGCGCAGCAGCAGGCGGAGCGAGCGGTCGAGGATGCCGAGGCTGCGATGCGCGCGCTGGAGGACGAGCTGGCCGACCCGGCCGCCTGGGCGAGCAAGTACGAGTCGGCCAAGTCCGAGGCCCGCCACACGGCCGCTCGCCGCGCCGTCGACAAGGCCTACGCACGGCTGGAGGCGCTGATCGACTGACGTACAATCGGCCGATGGACCGCGCGCGCACCGCCCGCAACGTGGCGATCGTGATGCTGATCGCGGCGGCGGTGTACTTGATCCCCGGCGGCGGCCGTGCGGCGAGCACATTCGAAGGCGTGCTGCTTGTCGGCTTCGGCGTCGGCTTCGCCTATCTCGGCCTGCGACTGTACCGCGAATACCGCGTCACGCTGCACGGCCTGGGCGACCGCCACCGCGCGGCGCTGTACGGCTCGCTGGCGCTCGTCGCTTTTCTGGTGATCGGGCAGAAACACCTGTGGCGGACGGGCCTGGGCGAGCTGGTGTGGTTCGCGCTGGTGCTGCTGGCGCTGTACGGCCTGATGGTCGTGTACCGCCACTGGCGCAGCTACTGACGAGCGTCGCGTCGGGCTCCGCCCGCGCGCCCCGCTCGGGCGGGCGCGCGCTCTGCGGCCGGGCGCGTCGCGCGTCGGCCGGGCGAGCCGTCGGCGGGCGCGCGCGCCTGGCCGGGCGGCGAGGGCGCCTCGTATCCTCGACGTGATGGCAGCGAAGGCGCCGACGAGCGAGAGCGAGGGCAGGGCGAGCCTGGTGGAACAGCGGCGCGCGCTGCCCGATCAGCCGGGCGTGTACCTGTTTCGCGACGGCAAGGGGCGCGTCGTCTACGTGGGCAAGGCCAAGTCGGTGCGCAAGCGGGTGGCGTCGCACTTCTCCAAGGCGCAGGTGCCCAGCAGCCCGGGCCACGCGGAGATGGTGGCGAGCGTGGAGAGCGTGGAGTGCGTGGTCGTGGCCAGCGAGGCGGAGGCGCTGCTGGCGGAGCAGAGCTTCATCAAGCAGTACCGGCCGCGCTTCAACATCCGCCTGCGCGACGACAAGTCCTATCCGTTCATTGCCATCTCGCTGGACGAGGACTACCCGCGCGTCTACTTCACGCGCGAGCGCCACCGTCCGCGGCGGGCGTACTTCGGCCCGTACTCCAACGCCAAGCGCGTGCGCGGGACGCTGGAGGTGCTGGCGAAGGTGTTCATGTTCCGCTCGTGCACCGGCCCCGAGCCGGGCCGTCGCAGCGGCAGCCCGTGCCTGGACTACTACATCAAGCGCTGCGAGGCGCCGTGCGTGGGCTACGTGTCCAAGCAGGAGTACCGCGCGAGCATCGACGGCGTGATCGACTTCCTGTCCGGCCGCTTCAAGGAGATCGAGCGCGAGCTGGAGACGCGCATGCGGGCGGCCGCGGCCGCGGAAGAGTTCGAGCAGGCGACGGTCGAGCGCAACCGGCTGCGCGCGGTGCACTCGCTGCTGGAGCGCAGGCGCGTGGCCAACGAGTCGGTCGGCACGTTCGACGCGATCGCCGTGGCCGTCGACGGCCGCGAGGCCAACGCGCAGGTCTTCCAGGTGCGCGACGGCGTGCTCTCCGACCGCCAGTCCTTCTACCTGTCCAACGAGACCGAGCGCAGCGTGCCCGAGGTGGCCGAGGAGTTCATGCTGCAGTACTACGCCGGGCACATGTCGATCCCGGCGCTGCTGGTCGTCCAGCGCGAGGTCGGCGAGCAGCCGGTCCTCGCCGACGCGCTCGCCAGCCGCCGCGAAGGACCGGTCGAGCTGCGCGCGGCCGAGCGCGGCGAGAAGCGCCGCATCCTCGAGCTGGCCGAGCGCAACGCGCGCCTGGCGCTCGACCAGGAGCGGCTGAAATCCGAGCGCCGGCGCCAGAGCCGCGTGGAGGCGCTGGACGGCCTGCAGCAGGCGCTCGGCCTCGACGTGCCGCCGATCCGCATCGAGTGCTTTGACGTCTCGCACCTCGGCGGCACGCAGACGGTGGCCTCGATGGTCGTGTTCGAGGGCGGAGCGCCGAAGAAGTCCGACTACCGCCGCTTCAAGGTCCGCACGTTGGCCGAGGGACAGTCCGACGACTTCGCGGCGATGGCCGAGGTGCTGTCGCGGCGCTTTGCGCAGTGGGAGCGCCAGGCCGACCTGTCGCCGCACGACCCGGCCTACGACGCCAGCTTCGCGTCGCTGCCGAACGTCGTCGTGATCGACGGCGGCAAGGGGCAGCTGGCGGCCGGCCTGGCCCCGCTGCGCGGCTTTCGCGACCGCGGCGTATCCGTCGTGTCGCTGGCCAAGCGCATCGAGGAGCTGTTCATCCCCGGCCGCCGCGCGCCGCTGGTGCTCGACCACTCCACGCCCGAGCTGCAGCTGCTGCAGCGCGTGCGCGACGAGGCGCACCGTTTCGCGATCACGCACCACCGCGGCAGGCGCGATCGCGCGATGACCGGCTCGCTGCTCGACGAGCTGCCGGGCGTCGGCCCCGCGCGCAAGCGTGCGCTGCTCGCGCACTTCGGCTCGCCCGACGCGGTCGTGTCGGCGTCCAGCGAGGAACTGCAGGCCGTGCCCGGCCTTCCGGCCAAGGTCGCGCGGGAGCTGCACGCCCGCCTCCACCGCGCCGGCTGAGCGACGCGACGGGCGGCGCGCTACGGCGTCCTCGGGCGCTCGTGTGCCGATCGACGATCTAATGCGATCGACTGATCGGCCAGCACACTTCGCTTCCTGCGTCCTTGTATCGCTTGCCCCTCGCGCCGCTCAGAGACGCCTGTCCAGCCCGAGCCTGGGACTTTGCCTGCAATATCGGCAAATTGACACAGTCGTCCGAACGTGGAGCAGAATGGGGGGATGGCTGTGATCAGACCGTTGCGCCCGCTGCGCGGAGGGACGGATCGCACGACCGGCAAGGCGGTGCAGCCGGTCGTGCAGACGCGCCTGCAGGACCTGGTCGTGATCACGGGCTTCTCCGGAGCAGGCAAGTCGACGGCGATGAACGTGTTCGAGGACGCGGGCTACTTCTGCGTGGACAACCTGCCGCCGGAGATGATCCGCTCGCTGGTCGAGCTGTTCGTGCACCGCGGCTCCAAGGTCGAACGCGCGGCGGTCGTCTCGGATGTGCGCGGGGGCGTGTACTTCGAGGCGCTGCGCGCGGTAGTCGACGACCTCGACGCGCTCGGCCTGAGCCATCACGTGCTGTTCTTGGAGGCGGCCGAGCAGGCGCTGGTGACGCGTTACAAGGAGACGCGCCGGCGCCACCCGCTGGCGCCGGAGGGCAGCGTGGCTGCGGGCGTGGCCGAAGAGCGTGCGCTGCTGGCGCCGCTGCGTGACCAGGCGGACATGGTGATCGACACGACGGGCATGTCGGCGGCGATGTTGCGCGGCAAGATCGCCGACGAGTTCCTGCCGCGCAAGGCCGCCGGACGCCTGGCGCTGACATTCATGAGCTTCGGCTTCAAGCACGGGCCGGCGCGCGAGGAGGACCTGGCCTTCGACGTGCGCTTCTTGGCCAATCCGCACTACGAGCCCGAGCTGCGCGAGCTGACCGGCGAGGACGCGCGCGTGGTCGAGTACATCGCACGCGACGGCCGCCTGGGCGAGTTCTACGAGCGCCTGCACGAGCTGCTGGACTTCCTGCTGCCGCAGTACGTCTCCGAGGGCAAGTCGCATCTGGTGATCGCGATCGGCTGCACAGGCGGGCGTCACCGCTCGGTGGCGATCGCCGAGCATCTGCACGAGCGCTACCGCGACGACGACGACCTCGACGTGGCGGTGGCGCACCGCGACATAGACAAGCGCCCGCGCGGCTCCTGAGCGCGCTGATAGCCTCCGCGGCACACGCCGGGCGAGGGAGGAAGCGCTCCCGAGGCCCGGCATCGTTCATTTCGCTTCAGCTTCAGGAGGATCGAATGCCAGTTCGCGTTGGGATCAACGGATTCGGCCGCATCGGCCGGAACGTGTTCCGCGCCGCAAAGGCCCGCGGCCAGGAGACCGATCAGGCGATCGAGTGGGTGGCCGTCAACGACCTGACCGACGAGGCGACGCTCGCGCACCTGCTCAAGTACGACTCGATCCTCGGGCCCTACCCGGGGTCCGTGCAGGCGCGCGACGGCGCCCTGGAGGTCGACGGCAAGGAGATCAAGGTGCTCGCCGAGCGTGATCCCGGCGCATTGCCTTGGGGCGAGCTGGGCGTCGACGTGGTGATCGAGTCGACTGGCCTGTTCACCGACCGCGACAGCGCCGCCAAGCACCTCGGCAACGGTGCCAAGAAGGTCGTCATCTCGGCGCCGGCCACGGACCCCGACGCGACGGTTGTGCTCGGCGTGAACTTCGACGAGGTCTACGACCGCGACAGCCATCAGGTGATCTCCAACGCCTCGTGCACGACCAACTGCCTGGCGCCCGTCGCGAAGGTCGTCCACGACAACGTCGGCGTCAAGCACGGCTTGATGACGACGATCCACGCATACACGGCCGACCAGCGCCTGCAGGACCTGCCGCACAAGGACCTGCGCCGCGCGCGCGCGGCAGCGATCAACCTGATCCCGGCCTCGACCGGCGCGGCCAAGGCGATCGGCCTGGTGATCCCCGAGCTGCAGGGCAAGCTCCATGGCTTCGCCGTGCGCGCGCCGGTGCCGACGGGCTCGGTCGTCGACCTGACGGTGGAGTGCGGGCGACAGACCAGCGTCGAGGAGGTCAACGCGGCGCTGAAGGCCGCCAGCGAGAGCGGGCCGCTGGCCGGCATCATGCAGTACACCGACGACCCGATCGTCTCGACGGACATCGTCAAGTCTCAGTACTCCTGCATCGTGGACTCGCTGCTGACGTCGGTGGTCGACGGCACGATGCTGAAGGTCGTCGCCTGGTACGACAACGAGTGGGGTTACTCCAACCGCGTGGTGGACCTGGTGCAGAGGGTCCTGTAGGCGCCGTGCGGCGCCGATCGGGCCGGGGAGGGGGGCTATGGTGATGAAGCGCAAGCGGATGGGAGCGGTGAGCCGATGAGGACGCTGGAGCGCCTCGACGTCGAGGGCAAGCGGGTGCTGGTGCGAGTGGATTTCAACGTGCCGCTCGGCAAGGACGGCGAGGGCCGCGCCGTGGTCGCCGACGACACGCGCATCGTCGCCGCGCTGGCGACGATCGAGGAGCTGCGCGCGCGCGGAGCGAGCCTCGTGCTCGTCTCGCACCTCGGCCGCCCCGAGGGACGGCGCGAGGAGGACCTGTCGCTGGCGCCCGTCGTGGCGCGCCTGCGCGAGCTGACCGACGCGCCCGTCACGCTCGCGCCGGAGGTGGTCGGCGAGCGCGCCAAGGCGCTGGCGGAAGGGCTCGGCGACGGCGAGCTGCTGGTGCTGGAGAACGTGCGCTTCGAGCCGGGCGAGACGACCAACGACCCCGCGCTCGCGCGTGCTCTGGCTGGGTTGGCCGACGCCTACGTCAACGACGCGTTCGGCGCGGCGCATCGCGCGCATGCGAGCACCGAGGGGGTCGCGCACCTGCTGCCGAGCGCCGCCGGCCGGCTGCTGGAGCGCGAGATGCAGACGCTGTCGAAGATCCTGCAGCGCCCGCCCCGTCCGCTGGCGGCGGTGATCGGCGGCGCGAAGGTCGCCGACAAGATAGGCGTGATCGACCGCTTCCTGGACCTTGCCGACGTGGTGATCATCGGCGGGGCCATGTGCTTTCCGTTTCTGTGCGCGCAGGGCCACACCGTCGGCGAGTCGCTGTGCGACGACGAGGACACCGAGCACGCGCGCCGCGCGCTGGCCAAGGCGACCGATCCCGGGCGGGCGAGCGTACGCCTGCCGACCGACCTCGTGATCGGCGACCGCCTGGCGGCCGACGCCGAGCATCGCGTTCTGGACGGCGTCGAGGTGCCCGCCGGCTGGATGGGACTCGACATCGGCCCGAAGAGCGCCGAGCGCTACGCCGCGGAGATCGCGTGCGCCGGCTCGGTCTTCTGGAACGGGCCGATGGGAGCGTTCGAGCTGGAGCCCTTCGCCGCCGGCACCCGCCGCGTGGCCGAAGCGGTGGCCGCGGCGCCGGGCGTGACGGTCGTCGGCGGCGGCGACTCGGCCGCGGCGCTCGCGCGCTTCGGCCTGGAGAACGCCGTAGACCACCTCTCGACGGGCGGTGGCGCGACGCTCGAGCTGGTCGAGGGGCGCGCGCTGCCGGGCGTGCAGGCGCTCGAAGGCGCAGGCGTGGCCTCGTGAGCGCGGCGCGCACGCCGCTGATCGCGGGCAACTGGAAGATGCACAAGACCGAGCGCGAGGCCGAGGACTACATCCAGGCGCTGCTGCCGCCCGTGTCGGCGGTCGATGGCGTCGACGTGGCGATCTGCGTGCCGTTCACAGACCTGCGCGCGATGGTCGACAGCGCTCGCGGCTCCCGCGTGGAGGTCTATGCGCAGAACATGCATCACGAGGCCGAGGGCGCGTTCACGGGCGAGATCTCCCCGTCGATGCTCGAGGACGTCGGCGTGCAGGGCGTCGTGCTCGGCCACTCCGAGAGGCGCGAGCTGTTCGGCGAGACCGATCGCGCGCTGGCGCTGAAGGTGCCGGCGGCGCTGGCCGCCGGGCTCACGCCGATCCTCTGCGTCGGCGAGTCCGAGGCCGAGCGCGAGAACGAGGACACCGACCGCAAGCTTCGCCAGCAGATCAGGGACGACCTGGTCAACGTGCCGAGCGAGCGCCTGACAGACGTCGTCATCGCCTATGAGCCGATCTGGGCGATCGGCACGGGCAAGGTGGCCACGCCCGAGCAGGCGCAGGAGGCGATCGCCTTCATCCGCGCGCTGGTCGGCGACCGCGACGCGCAGGCGGCGCAGAGCGTGCGCATCCTCTACGGCGGCTCGGTCAAGGCGGAGAACGCGGCCGAGCTGCTGGCGCTGGCGGACGTCGACGGCGCGCTCGTCGGCGGCGCCTCGCTGCAGGCCGACTCCTTCGCGCAGATCGTCGCCGCGGCCGCCGCGCGATGAGCGCGCGCCCGGCGGCGGGACTGCCCGTGCCGAGCGTCTGCCTGGTCGTGCTCGACGGCTGGGGACTGGCCGAGCCGGGCCCCGGCAACGCGGTGGCGCTCGCCAGCACGCCCGTGTTCGATGAGCTGTGGCGCGACTACCCGCACACGACGCTCGCGGCGTCCGGCCGCGCCGTAGGGCTGCCGGACGGTCAAATGGGCAACTCGGAGGTGGGTCACCTCAACCTGGGCGCCGGCGCCGTTGTGCGGCAGGATCTCGTGCGCATCGACGACGCGATCGCCGACGGCTCGCTGGCGCACAACGAGGCGCTGTTGCGGGCGCTTCCCGCGGGTGGGCGCGCGCATCTGATCGGGCTCGTCTCAGACGGCGGCGTGCATTCGTCGCTGGAGCACCTGCGCGCGCTGATCGAGCTGGCGCGCGAGCGGGGCGTGGGGGAGGTGATCGTGCACGCCTTCACGGACGGGCGCGACACGCTGCCGCACGCCGGCGCGGCCTACCTGGCCGAGCTCGACGCCACCCCCGGCGCACGCGTGGGCTCTGTGATCGGCCGCTACTGGGCGATGGACCGCGACCGTCGCTGGGAGCGCACGCAGCGGGCGTATGACCTGCTCGTGCACGGCCGCGCGCCCTACGGCGCCGACAGCGGCGAGCGGGCCGTGCGCGACGCCTACGAGCGCGGCGAGACCGACGAGTTCATCGAGCCGACGCTCGTCGGTGAGCCGGCGATGATCGCCACCGATGACAGCGTGATCGCCTTCAACTTCCGTCCCGACCGCATGCGCCAGCTCACGCGCGTGCTGGCTGAACAAGGCTTCGGCGACGCGCCCGACCCCGGCGAAGCCACGCCGCAGGCCGATGCGCGCCCGGCCGGCGAGGACGCGGCGCGGGAAGCGACGCCCGAGGCCGGCGGCGACGCCCAGGCGCCGGCCGAGCTGCCCGGCTGGAGCGGCCGCGGCGGAGCCGCACCGGTCGAGCGCTACACGACGCTGACCGAGTACGAGCAGGGTTGGCCCTATCCGGTCGCGTTCTCGCCCCAGCGCCCGGCGACGACGCTCGGCGCCGTGCTCGCGCATGCCGGCGTCGAGCAGCTGCACGTCGCCGAGACCGAGAAGTACCCACACGTGACGTACTTCTTCAACGGCGGCGACGAGGCGCGGCTGCAGGGCGAGCGGCGCGAGCTCGTCGCCTCGCCGCGCGATGTGCCCACGTATGACCACAAGCCGCAGATGAGCGCGCGCGAGGCAGCGCGCGCGTTCGTAGAGGCTTGGCGGGAGGACCGGCCCGCGTTTGCGATCGTCAACTTCGCCAACGCCGACATGGTCGGGCACACGGGCGTGATCGACGCGGCCGTGCAGGCCGTGCAGGCCGTCGACGAGTGCCTAGGCGAGGTCGTCGCGGCGGTGCGCGAGCAGGGTGGGGCGTGCGTGGTGACGGCCGACCACGGAAACGCCGACCACATGCTCGAGCCAGACGGCAGTCCCAACACGGCGCATTCGCTGAACCCCGTCCCGCTGATCGTCACCGTGGCGGGCGTGACGCTGCGCGCCCAAGGCGGCATACTCGCGGACGTGGCGCCGACCGTGCTCCACCTGTTGGGCATCGCACAGCCGAGCGAGATGACCGGTCACACGCTGCTGCTCGACGAGGAGGCGGACGGATGAAGCTCTCGCGCAAGCTGCTTGCGGCGTTCTTCGTCGGCTCGGGCGTCAACCACTTCGTCTCGCCGCGCTTCTACCGCGCGATCGTGCCGCCGAGGCTGCAGCACGACGCCAAGCGCGTCGTCGAGGTCAGCGGCGTGGCCGAGGTGCTCGGCGGCGTCGGCGTGCTGCTGCCGCGCACGCGGCGGCTGTCCGGCGCCTGCCTGATCGCGCTGCTGGCGGCGGTGTTCCCGGCGAACCTGTACATGGCGCGAGAGCCCGAGCGGTTCAAGCGCGTGCCGCGCTGGGCGCTGTACGTCCGCCTGCCGCTGCAGCCGCTGATGATGTGGTGGGCTTGGCGCGCCACGCGCGACTGACGAGCGGCGCCCGCTCAGCGGCCCGCGACGCTGCTACATTCGGTTGAGGAGGAGTTGGGTACACACCGTCATGTCGACCGCCACCGCAGTCAAGACCGAAAACGGGGAGCCGAAGAGCCTCAGCGCGGGAGACCGCACAGAGGCCGGCCACCTCGCTTGGCGCGGGCTGTTGCGAGCGCACGCGTGCCTCGCCAAGCGGCTTGACGCGGCGCTGGAACAGGCGCACGGCCTGCCGCTGACCTCCTACGAGGTGCTCGACCGCCTCGAGGACTCCAGCGGCGGGCGCATGCGCATGTGCGATCTGGCCGAGCAGGCGCAGCTGTCGCGCAGCGGCCTGACGCGGCTGGTCGATCGCCTCGAGCGCGAGCAGCTGATCGAGCGCTGCTCCTGCGCCCACGACGCGCGCGGCTCCTTCGCCTGTCTCACCGAGGCCGGGCGCCAGCGCCTGGCCGATGCGCGCGTCACGCACCTGGCGGTCGTGCGCGAGCAGTTCTTCTCACGCTTCTCCGAGCTCGAGCTCAGCCTGCTGGCCGACATGTGCCAGCGCGTCGCGCCCTGCAACCGCAACGGCGCCGACTCCGCCGGCTGCTGAGTCCCGCCGGCCGCCCGCCGCCCTCGCGCGCGCGGCGGCCCGGCCCGCTCCCCTGCTGCCAGCGCGCCGATAGCCGGCGCCATGCGGCGTCCTCCCACGTGGCCAGGCTTTGCGCAGCGCGCGCGCTCGTCCAGATCATGATAAGAACTTGACAGGCAAGGACTTAGATTTTATACTCCTGATCACAATAGTCTTGTGTTACGGAGGTGAAGCAAGATGGCAGTCATCAGATGGGAGCCAGCTCGCGAGCTGCAGTCCCTGCAGAGCGAGATGAACCGGCTGTTCGGCACGGTCTTCGACACGCAGACCGGCGATGGTGGCGTCCGTCGTTGGATTCCGGCGATGGACCTGGTCGAGGAGGGCGAGCAGTTCGTGCTCCGCGCCGACCTTCCCGGCGTGAGTGAGGAGGACGTCAAGGTCGAGCTCGAGGACAACGTGCTGACCGTCTCAGGTGAGCGCAAGTCCGAGCACGAGCAGCAGCGCGACGGCTTTCGCCGGATCGAGCGCTCCTCTGGCAGCTTCTCGCGCGCGTTGACTCTGCCCGAG
>DATHJQ010000109.1:0-3714 GCA_035286505.1 Solirubrobacteraceae bacterium
ATTCGACCCCAACCGCGACGAGCTGTTCGTGGCGACGCGCGACGGGCATGCCCGGCTGCTGGGAGCGCACGGCGCGGTCGAGCTGCATCGCACGCCGGCGGATGACGCCTCGCAGCAGCGTCGCACGGGCAGCGGCGCCGGCGCCGATGCACAGGCCGGACCGGGCGGCAAGGATCTGGCGAGCGCGATGATCGCGACGGGCCTGGCCTACGACGCCGACGTGCGCCGCGCGCAGGCGAGGGTGCTTGAGCGCCTGGCGCCGCGCGTGCGCGACATCCGGCGCTTCGGCAGCGCGGCGCTGGACCTGGCGTGGACGGCGGCTCGGCGCTTCGACGCCTACTACGAGCGCTCGGTCAAGCAGTGGGACATCGCCGCGGGCGTGCTCGTGTGCGAGCGTGCGGGGCTGCGCGTACACGAGCTGCCGGCGTGCGAGAACCTGCCGTGGGGAGTGCTCGTCGCGCCGCAGGCGCTGTGCGAGCCGCTGCTGGAGCTCGTCGGCGGCGCGTAGACTCGCGGGATGGGCGAGCAGGCGCAGATGGCCCGACGGTTTCTCGAGCTGCACGGCGGCGACGCGCCGCTGCTGCTGGCCAACGCGTGGGATCGTGGCTCGGCCAAGCTGCTCGCGTCGCTGCGCTTCCAGGCGCTGGCGACGACGAGCAGCGGCTTTGCGGCGACGCTCGGGCGCCTGGACGGCGGCGTCACCCGCGACGAGGCAATCGCGCACGCGGCGGAGATCGTCGCCGCAACCGACCTGCCGGTGTCGGCCGATCTGGAGAACGGCTTCGCCGACGATCCGGCGGGTGTCGCGGAGACGATCGGCCTGGCGCTGCAGGCCGGCCTGGCGGGATGCTCGATCGAGGACTACTCGACCGACGACGACGCGCCGATCTACGAGCTCGGCGCAGCGACCGAGCGCGTGGCGGCGGCCGCCGAGGCGGCGCACGCGGGGCCCGTGCACCTCGTGCTGACGGCACGCGCGGAGAACCACCTGCATGGCCGCCCCGATCTCGACGACACGATCGAGCGCCTGCGCGCGTATGGGCAGGCCGGCGCGGACGTGCTGTACGCGCCCGGGCTGACCGACCTGCAGGACATTCGCCGCGTGGTCGAGTCGGTCGAGCAGCCCGTCAACGTGCTGGCGCTCGCGGCGGCGCCGCCGGTGCGCGAGCTGGCGGCGGCGGGCGTCAAGCGCGTGTCGGTCGGTGGCGGGTTCGCCTTCGCCGCGCTCGGCGCGGTCGTCGCGGCGGCGAGCGAGCTGCGCGACGAGGGGACCTACGGGTTCTGGGAGGCCGTCAAGCCGGGCGCCAAGGCCGCGCGCGCCGCGTTCGACTAGGAGGAGCCGACGTTCTCCGAGTCCCTGGCCGGAGTGAGCAGGCCCAGCGCGTCGACGTTCAGCCGGCCGGCGATACGTTCGACGCTGCGCAGCGTCAGGTTGTGCTCGCCGCGCTCCAGGCCGCCCATGTAGGTGCGGTGCACGCCCAGCACCTCGGCGAACGACTCCTGGCTGAGCCCGCGCGTCAGCCTGTACTCCTTGAGATTTCGCCCGATCGCGCGCTGAAGCTCGCCTTCCACACCGAGGTACGCTCACGTCTCGCTACTTATAGGTCTACAGAGTCATAAGTAGCGTTTTTTGGACCAGGGCACTGTAGACGATCGTCTGCGTGCGTATACGCAAGGCGCACACGCCTAGGCCCACTTGCAACTCGCGCCGATCTGCAGACCGCTCGCGGACGTGGCGGGAGGCAGAAGCAGCGTACGCACGAGCACGCACCATTCGCGGCGCCGGGCTGCTCGAACCATCCCCACAGAGGTCGCGCGACGAGCAGCCCGGTCCTGCAGCGCAAAAGCCTACAGCACTATAGATAGCATCGCCACGACGCAAGATGCTCGGGCGAGAGAGATGCGGCGGGTGGGATTCGAACCCACACACCCTTTCGGACAGGGCCTTTTGAGGGCCCCGCGTCTACCATTCCGCCACCGCCGCACGCGGGGCCACAAGTGTAGGCGAGCGGCGGCGGCAGGAGTCAGGCCGGCTGCGGCGGCGCGCCGGCGTACATGCCTGGGTCGCTCGCCGAGGCGCGGCGCTCGAGCTCGACGTTCCAGCCCTGCTGGAAGCCGCGCATGGCGAACGCCACGAGCAGCATCTGCAGCGGAACGATCAGAAGCGTCAGCACCCCCAGCAGCCCCGCGTTGAGCCCGGGTTCTGCAAAGCCGTTTTTGTCGCGCGCGAACCAGCCCGGCCCGGCGACCAGCGCGAAGATCAGCAGCAGCACCGCGAGAACGGCCGAGACCGGGAGCACCCCGCGGTTCCAGCGCGCGGCGAAGAACGCCAACGTCAGATACACGAGCACGTAGGCGATCTGCACCGGTAGGGCGCCCTGCAGCACGCTCCAGCCGCCGACGGTCACGATCAGCACGAGCGCGGCGCTTGCGAGCAGCAGCACGACCACGGTCGCGCGCGTTGCCTGCACGACCGGCTTGTCGCGGTTGGGATGCGTGACGATCACCCCGGCCTGCGCGCGGTCATTGGATTGCCTGGCGGGAATCGAGGCCATAGCCCCAGGGACCATACAATCTCGGGCTGCGCCACGCGCGGGCGTGGTGGAATTGGTAGACACGTCGGCCTTAGGAGCCGGTGGGCGAAAGCCCTTGGGGGTTCGAGTCCCTCCGCCCGCATGTCGGGCGGGACGTCGCGCGCGCCAACCCTTGCGACCTCAGCAGGCTTCGGTCGCTTCTTTGGCTTGCGTGCACTGCTGCCAGCCCTTGCGGCTGTATGCGCCTCCGTTGGCGTTGATCAATTCTTCGCTGGCAGTTTCTTCGCTGATGTTGAATGACCCCGCTTCCAGGCGCACCTTCCTGCCCACGATCGCGCCCGTCAGCGTTCCGCTTCCGCTGAGGATCACTTCGGCTTCGGGAGCGTAGATGTTCGCCTTCAACGTCCCGCTGTTGGCGATCGTCAGCGGTCCTTTGCCGAACATCATGATCAGCAGCGAGCCTGCGGGGTTGGGGTTTTCCAGGTGGGCGTTTCCTTCGATCGTGAAGGTCCCCGCCGTGGTCGCGCAGTTTGCGTTGTCTTCATGCGAGTCGATGAATATCTCGATCGTCGCACCGGAGGCGATTTTGATTTCTCCGTTGCGTTCGGCGAGCAGCTTGCAGAAGTAGTACTTGGAGCCGCCCAGCGTCAGTTTGCTGTTGCTGCCCGCGGTGAGTTCGTAGGTGGGCGAGCCGGTGAATTTGTTGACGGATTTGCCTTCTGTGAAGAAGGTGTCCGTCGTACCGATACGGTTGTCTTCGTTTTCCGCGGCGGTCGGATGCACTTCGGGGATTTTCGCTTCGAGCGGGCAGCCGGAGGTGCGTGTGACTTCCAGCGGCGGATTCGATTGCATGCCGCCGACGCCGCCGACCGTCACGCCCGATTTGTTGCGTTCGGTTCCGGCCGCCGGTTTGAATTCGCCTTTGGGCGGACAGATTTCAAAGCCCTTTTCGAAGGCCGCGCTTCCTTCGCCCTTGATTTTTTCGTTGCTGGCGACGACGGCAGTGGCTTTGACCGAGCCGCTGACTTTGACTTCTTCCAGCCCGAGGATGCCGTGGATTTTGAACAGCGATTCGCCGACGGCCGATTCGACGCGCGTCTGCAGGCGCGTGCCCGGTTCTACGCCGTTGACCTTGCCTTCGGAGGTGACGCAGCGCTGGACGGTGTTCGATTTGAGGACG
>DATHJQ010000110.1:0-2050 GCA_035286505.1 Solirubrobacteraceae bacterium
TTTAGCCGGCTACCTGCTCGCAACGCGATCTTTACTGGCCGTTTAGCCCCCCGCGGCGAGCGGGTGATGGTGGCCGCGCCCTCGCGTGCGCTAGCGCCATCGCCGCCGTGCGTGGACCTCTCAAAGCGAGAAGCGGTAGCCGACGCCCGGATCGGTGACGATGCAGCGCGGTCCCGCCGCGCCGTCGGGCTCGATCTTCGCGCGCAACCTGGCGATGTGCGTGCGCAGCGGCTGGACGTCGTCGACATACTCCGCGCCCCACACCTCCGCGATCAGCTTGCGGTGAGTCATCAGGCGGCCGCGGTTGCGCACGAGCACGCGCAGCAGCTCGAACTCGATCGGCGTCAGATGTACGGGCTGCCCGTCGCGCAGCACGATGCGCCCGGCCAGGTCGATCTCCAACCCCTCGACGACGACACGCGGCTCCTGCTCGGCCGGCGCGGCCCTGCGCAGCGCCGCCTGCAGGCGCGCCACGAGCTCGCGCGCGCCGAACGGCTTGGTGATGTAGTCGTCCGCGCCGGCCTCCAGCGCCCTCACCTTCTGCTCCTCTTCGCCCAGCGCCGACAGCACCAGGATCGGCATCTCGCTCCACTCGCGCAGCCTGCGCGTCACCTCCACGCCGTCGCCGTCGGGCAACACCAGGTCGACGATCGCCGCGTCCGGCGGGCGCACCGCTGCCAGGTCCAGCGCCTGCGAAGCAGTTTCCGCCGGCACCGCTTGAAAGCCCGCCTCGCGCAGCACGACCTTCAGCGCGCGCACGATCTGCGGCTCGTCGTCGACGACCAGCACGCGCGGCGGCGAAGCCGGACTCGGCTGGGGCTGCGCGCTCACGCGCGCGGCGTCCGCTGGCTCGGACGCGGCGCGAGCGTTTGCGGGTGCGGCGGCGGCGGCTGCGCCGCGAGCTGCGCGTCGCCGGCGTCGTCGCCGGCCCGGCGGGCCGCCTCGTTCTCGTGCAGCGGCAGCTCGAACACGAACGAAGCTCCCTGGCCGGGCAGTGACTCGACGTGCAGCGAGCCCGAGCTCGCCTGCGTGAAACCGCGCGCGATCGCCAGGCCAAGGCCAGAGCCGCGGTGGCCTCCGCTCGCCGTCCCCGCGCGGTAGAACGGCTCAAAGACGCGCTCCAGCTGCGCCGGCGGGATGCCCGGCCCCCGATCAACGATGCGTACGATCACGCGCCCGCCGGATGCACGTGCGCCGCCCTCGCGATGAGCTGGCGAGTCATCGCCCGTGCCTGATGTCGCCCGCGCTGGCGCGCGCGCCAGGCCGCGCACCGCACGCGCGCGCACGGAAACCGGGTGACCGCCGGAGTGCCGCCGCGCGTTCTCCAGCACGTTGACGAACGCGCGCTCCATCTGCACGGGGTCGACGCTGACGAGCGGCAGCTCGCGGTCGATCGAGAGGCTGAACTCCTCCGCACCTGCGGCCAGCTCGGCCAGCGCCGCGCGGATCAGCTCCTCCACCGAGGTCCAGTCGCGCCGCGGCTCGGCAGAGCCGGCTTCCAATCGAGTCAGATCCAGCAGGTTGTCGACCAGCCGCGACAGCCTGCGCGCCTCTTCCTGGATCACGGCGGCCATATCGGCCCGCTCCGGCGGGGTCAACGCCGGCGAGCCGACCGCCTCGCCGGCGGCCGAGATCGCCGTCAGTGGCGAGCGCAGGTCGTGCGACACCGCGCGCAGCAGCGCCGTCTTGACCGTGTCCGCCCTGCGCAGCGCCGCCGTCTCGACCACGTCGCCGAGCAGTCGCTCGCGCTCGAGCGCCGCGCTCAGCAGCGCCTCGAGCGCCGGCACGACACGCTCGTGCAGGCGGCGCAGGCTCGCCTCCGATGTATCCACACCGACCAGCAGGGTGCCCAGCCGTTTCGTGCCGTCGCGCAGCGGAAAGGCGACGTTGCGCTCGTCGCCCTCGACGGCCTCCATCTCGATCGTTGCCGGGCCGACCTCCAGGGCCTCGGCCAGTCGTGCCGCCGCCGTCGGCAGCGCCTCGCCGAGGCTCTCGCCGCGCAGCAGCAGCCGCGCCATCTCCGCCGCAAGGTCCGCCTCGCGCCGACGCG
>DATHJQ010000111.1:0-8459 GCA_035286505.1 Solirubrobacteraceae bacterium
CAGGCGCGAGCGGCGCAGGTCGTCGGATAGCTCGAGTCGCACCGGGTCGGCGCGCGTCGGCAGGCCGGGCACGGCCGCCAGCGGATCGCTGTCGGGGTAGCGCTGCGTGAGCAGGAACGCGTACGCATAGAACTGCGCACCGTAGGACAGCGCATAGGCGGCGGCGTCGCGCAGGCCGCGCGGCATCCTGGCGCGCGCGAGGATCGCGAACCAGCCGAGGACCGCCACGACCGACAGCAGGCTCCAGGCGCCGTAGGAGGCCAGCGAGCTGCGCCCGTAGCTCAAACGGGAGTTGAGGTTGCCGGATACCACTGTGACGATCAGCAGCGCGGGAATCAGCAGGAATCCCCGGATGAGCACGGTCAAGCGGCTCTGGCGCTCGGGCGCCGGCACTTCGAGATCGATCGGGTAGCCAGCTCTGCCGTCGAAGCGCGGGTAGGGGTCGGCGGCGAGGTGCAGGTAGGCGTAGAAGTGCGTGACGTATTTGACATAGGAGGAGAGCAGCTCATGGAGGATGCGGGGCGAGCGGGCGCGGATCAGCGTGCACAGCCAGTTGACGACGGCCACCACGACCGAGGCAATCCCCCACAGCGTGATCCAGATGAAATGCGGGATCGACAGGATCAGGCGGAAGAAGACGGTCAGCCGGCTGCGCTGCAGGTCGTCGCTGACGAGCAGCCTTACGGGATGCTCGGGTCGTGCTGAATGCTCGGACACGTTCATCTGATCGGCTCAGCCGCGAGCGGCCTTGATGGTTTCGCCTGCACGGCCGCTGAGGCTATCCGCATCGGCGGCGGCCCCGCCCAGCCGCGCCCGCATCACGCGCACGGCCTCGGGGTTTGAGTCGATCAGCACGTAGCGGCGTCCGAGCTTGGCGGCGACGGCGCCGAGCGTGCCGCTGCCGGCGAAGAAGTCCAGGCACCAGTCGCCGGGACGTGTGGAGGCCTGCACCATGCGCCGCACGATGCCCTCGGGCTTCTGCGTCGGGTAGCCGGTCTTCTCGGCGCCGTTGGTGGGCACGATGGTGTGCCACCAGACGTCCGTCGGCAGCTTGCCCCTTTCGGCCTTCTCCGCGGTCACCAGGCCCGGCGCCATGTAGGGCTCGCGATCGACGTCGTCGGAATCGAAGAAGTAGGTGGACGGGTTCTTGACGTAGACGAGGATCGTGTCGTGCTTGGCCGGCCAGCGCCGCCTGGCGCGGGCGCCGTAGTCGTAGGCCCAGATGAGCTCGTTGAGAAAGCACTCGCGGCCGAAGATCTCGTCGAGCAGAAGCTTGCAGTGGTGCGCCTCGCGGTAGTCGATGTGGAAGTACAGCGTGCCGTCGTCGCGCAGCAGCCGGTGCGCATGCTGCAGGCGCGGCGCGAGGAAGCCGAGATAGTCGTCGAAGGCGTCGCCGTAGGAGGACTCGGCGAGCAGCCGCGTGCGGTAGCGCCGGCCCTGAAAGCCGACGCGCGCGCCCTCGGCGTCGCCTGCGACGGCGAGCGTCTTTCGCACCTGTGCGCGTCCCGTGTTGAACGGCGGGTCGATGTAGATCAACTGAAAGCAACCGTCGGCGAAGCGCGGCAGCAGCGCCAGGTTCTCGCCGAGCAGCACCTGATCGATCTCCGGTCTGTCGCGCACGTCCACTCGCGCAGACTACGTTCGCGTGCCGATGGAGCGCGGTGCGCGTGAACGTCTTATTTCTATTAATGGATTCGACGTACGTGCGAAGTGTCGCGACCGGGCTACCGGCTGACGACCTCGACCCACTCGTAACGCCGGCTGCACAACGCTTTCGCGTCGCGTCGATCGGAGAGCTTGCGCAGCGCTCGCGCGGGCGTGCCGGCGGGCGTGAGAAAGGCGCCGGCGAGCACGGCCGAGCCGCCGTTGCCCGGCGCGAGGTTGAAGCTGGCGCGCGTGACCGTGAGGCTGTGCGCGCCCGCAGCCAGGCGAAGGGCAAACGGCGTGGCCGTGTCCGGCACGAGCGAGTTGCCGGCCAGCTGGCCCTCGATCGAGCCGAGCGCGCGCCCGTCCACGGTGACGCTCACGCGCGCCATGAACTGGCCCTGCAGCCACAGCTCCCAGACGCCGGCGCGCGGGATGACCAAGCGCAGCGAAAGCGTGCCGGCGCGGTGCATGGCAAAGCCGCCGCGCTGGCGACCCCAGCCGCGCGGGCGGGCGGCTGCGGACAGCGCCACGCGCACTAGCTCTGGCGCTTGCGCGCCAACCAGCGCGAGCTGCTGCGTGCGAGCCACATTCGCGAGTCGACGCACGCGCGCGCACGCCACCGGCGTGCCGGCATGTGAGGCGACGTGCTTGAGCGCCGGCGCGACGCCGGCGCGACGCGACCACACCTCGTAGTAGGCGCCCTGCCGCGCCAGCCTGTAGGCGGCGGGCGGCGGCCAGGCGCTGGGGTCGCGCCGCGTGACGATCAGCGGATAGCCCGCCAGCGAGCCGGGCGACGCGCGATCGAGTCGCACCGGGCGCCCGTAGCCGCCGGCGAGCGACGCGAGTTCGGACGGCGGGTAGACGAAGTCGGGACCGCCGACGTCGAGCCGGCGCAGCGCGTACATGGAGTATTCGTCGAAGTCCGTGAACAGCGTCGGACCGCGCCCGGCGAAGCGATCGCCGATCGACGCCAGCTCTTCGTAGCGGTCGGTCGGCGCGAGGTTGGAGCTGTGGTACTGCGCGACGTCTGACGCGAGCGCGCCGCCGAGCAGCGCCAGCGCGAGCAGCGCCGCGAGCGCGTGCGATCTGCCTGCCCGCCCCCGCCCGCGAGGCGCCGGTCGCTCCCGGCGCGAGCGCGACGCCCGTCGACGCGACGAAGGCTGGCCGAGCAGAGCGGCGACGCCGCCCCAGGCGAGCAGCACGACCACCGACGACGTGAGCACGAGCGCCTTGGCGTCGACCCAGGTGGTCGCAGTGCGGCTGAGCACCAGCCAGGCGAGCAGCATCAGCGCGATCCACGCGGCCAGCGCGTGGCGGCGGGTGCGAAGCAGGTGCAGCGCGCCGAGCGCGCAGCAGGCGATCACGACGACGACCAGCGCGATGGTCAGCGCGTGCCACAGGCCGGCGGGCGGCTGCCTGTAGCTGCCGCGCAGCCACACGCCGAACACCTGCGTCCATTTCAGCGGCGCGGGCAGGTTGCCGGCGTTGCCCGTCGAGGCGATGTTCTGCGCGACGTGCAGCGAGGCCGAGACGTGTATCCACGTGGGCCACGCCGCGACGAGCAGCACGAACGCGCCGGCGGCGATCGTGGCAAGCGCCGCCGGCACGCGCCCGCGCCCGCTGCGCTGGCCGACCCGCGGTCGCGCGCCGGCGAGCACGACGAGCAGGACGGCCGCGGCGGCCAGCGCCCACGCGCCGAAGCCGACGCCGAGCGCGGACACGCCCGCGGCGAGCACGAGCGCGACGGGAAGCGCGCGCAGCGGCGCGCGCGACAGCCAGCGCCGGTGCAGGACGACGAGCGCGCCGAGCGTCAGGATCATCGCCAGCGCGACGATCTCCTTGACCGAGGCCACGAGCGCGTAGCCGTAGACCAGCGCGGGCACAGTCGCGCTGAGCGTGCCCGCGGCCGCCCAGGCGCCGCGCAGCCCGATCGCGCGCGCGAGCGTCCAGGCGGGACCGCTGCAGAATGCGAGCAGCAGTGCGACAAACGGCTGAAAGGCCCAGATCAGCGGCAGGTGCAGCAGCAGCGCGCTGGCGCCGAACAGCGTGTCGGCGCCGGAGGGATAGCCGGTGGCGTAGTAGTTGTGCATGAACTGCCCGTAGGAGCTGCGCAGGTCCAGCTGCGCGTAGTCCTGTCCGTGGTGGATCAGGTAGTCGGCGCCGATCATGTGCACGGCCGAGTCCGACAGGGCCATGAACGAGGAGAAGCTCGCGCGTCCGGCGAGCAGCACCGGCGCGAGCGCGAGCAGGTAGGCGAGCAGCGCCGCGCACACCAATCCGCCGCGGGCGCGCACGAGCGCCGCGACGGCGACGACGCGTGAGCGCGCGAGCGCGAGCCCGGCGAGCGCCGCGCCGAGCAGCAGGTACGGCGTAGCCTGTGCAAGCGGCGAGACGTAGGTGCTCAACTGCGACAGCGCGATCAGCGCGGCTGCGCCGACGCTCGGCAGCAGTGCCGCGGGCAGGAAGCGACCGCTGCAGCGGTCGACCAGCAGGCCGGCGCCGACGCACAGCAGCGCGAGCGCGAGCGGATAGACGAGCACCGTGAGCGCGAACAAGTCGCGCCATCATCTCAGCGGTCGCGCGCGGGTGGGCCCGGCGGTCCCCGGCACGTGCGGGGGGTACTTACGGCGCGCCTGGCGTCAATGCCAGGCGCGCCGCAAGTCGATCGGGACCGTCCGGCGACTCCGTGCAGCCCCGCGCGGGGGTTTGGGGCTGCCTTGGGGAGCCGCGACGTTCCCGTCCCCATCGGGGCCCTTTTGCCGGGGTATAGCGGGGGCCCCGACTGCTTGCTACCCGGTCGCGCAGGGGCGAAACGCCCGCTGCGAGCGCCCCCGGCCACACACAATGCGAACCTGACGGCGCAGCTGACGCCACCTTAGACCGAAGATCGGCTTTCACCCGGCCCGGTAGCGGATGTGGGTGGCGAGCGGAGAGTGGAGCACCTCGACCGGCTCGAACCCGAAGGAGTCGACTCCGTCGAACAGCCGCTCGCCGGACCCGAACAGGACGGGGACCACGTCGAGCGTGAGTTCGTCGATCACTCCGGCGCCGAGCGCCTGACGGACGGTCGAGGCGCCGCCCGCGATGTCGATGCCATCCTCGCCGGCCGTCTCACGCGCCTGCGCGTAGGCGGCCTCGAAGCCCTGGGTGACGAAGTGGAAGCTCGTGCCGCCCTCCATCTCGATCGGCTCGCGGGCGTGGTGGGTGAGCACGAAGACCGGCGCGTGGTAGGGCGGCTCGGCGCCCCACCATCCATCCCAGTCCTCATCCCACTCGCCGCGGATCGGCCCGAACATGTTGCGGCCCATGACGTACGCCCCGCGCGGTCGCATGAGCCAGCCCTCTGCCGTCGCGTCGGCGTCGTTCGCGCGCTCATCGCCGAGGTGCCAGCTATGGACCTCCCTGCCGCGCTTGCCCAGCGGATTCTCCCGGCTTTGGTCCGGCCCGGCGACGAAGCCGTCGAGCGAGATCGACATGTGGCAGGTGGTGTCCGGCATCGGCGTCCTCCAAGTAATTGCGATTTGCAAGCGTCGGCACCGTATCGTCAGCCGCGCTGAGATCCACCGTCCTTTCCTTTGCCCGCGGTTCGACCACCGGGAGGGGTCAGTGCCCCCGGCTGGACTCGAACCAGCAACCCCCGGCTTAGAAGGCCGGTGCTCTATCCAGTTGAGCTACGGGGGCGAGACGTGTCGTGCGACGCGCCGCTCGCGCGCTCGCATGCGCGCCGATGCATCGTGGCATGAACTTAGGCACGCTTGAGCGGAAACCTGTAAAAGTTGCACCCATGAGCACCGGGGAGGACGACGGGGAGGATCTCACGCGCAAGCAGCGCCGCGAGCAGGCGCGCTCGCAGCGCAAAGCGCTGGAGGAAGCCGAGGCCACCAATCTCCAGCGCCGAAAGCGCCTGATCCAGCTCGGATCGGTCGCCGGCGTGGTAGTGGTGATCATCGTCGTGATCCTCGCCGCGACGAGCGGCGGGGGCGGCAAAACGGGTCTTGAAAAGCAATCGGCCAACAGCGGAAAACCGGCCAAGGTGGTCACCGAAGTGACCTCGCTGCTCGGCGGCATCCCGCAGAACGGAAACACGCTCGGCAGCGCCAAAGCACCGGTCACGATGCAGTACTTCGGCGACCTGCAGTGCCCCATCTGCAAGGACTTCACGCTCGGCGCGCTGCCGACGTTGATCCAGAAGTACGTCCGCACGGGCAAGCTGAGGATCGAATACCGCAACCTGCAGACGGCGACGCGCGAACCGGAAACGTTCAGGACGCAGCAGGTCGCGGCGATGGCCGCGGGCAAGCAGGCCAAGGGATGGGACTACATCGAGCTCTTCTACCACCAGCAGGGCGAAGAGAACACCGAATACGTGACCGAGCAGTACCTGCAGACGCTGGCCAAGCAGATCCCCGGGCTGAGCCTGGGCAGCTGGACCGCCGCGCGCAACGATTCCGCCTTCACGAACACGATCACCAGTGACTCGCAGGCGGCGAACAACGCCGGCTTCACCGGCACGCCCTCGTTCTTGCTCGGCAAGACCGGCGGCCCCTCCTCCAAGCTCGAATACTCCTCGCTGACCGACCCGTCGAGCTTCGAATCGGCGATCCAGAAGCTGCTGTAGAGCTGGTAGGCGATGAGCGCGCGCACGCTGAGGATCACGATGATCGTCCTCACGGCGCTCGGGCTGGTCGTCGCGTCCTACCTGACCTACATCCACTACGCGGGCATCAAACCGCTGTGCGGACGTAACGGCGGGGGCTGCGAGATCGTGCAGACGTCCGAATACTCCAAACTGGCGGGAGTTCCGGTGGCGCTGATCGGCCTGCTCGGCTACATCGCGATCCTCGGCTCGCTGCTGGCGCCCGAGAGCGAGACGTCGCGCTTCGCCGCCGTGGCGTTCACGGTGATCGGCTTCGGCTTCAGCGCCTACCTGACCTATCGCGAGCTGTTCTCGATCCACCACATCTGTGAGTACTGCGTGTCCAGCGCGGTGATCGTGACGCTTCTCATGTGCCTGGCGATATGGCGCTTCCTGCGCGGCGACACGGCTGCAATGGCGGGCCGGACGGACGCGGAGATCGGCCACGGCGAGCCGGCGGCACCGCTCGGCAGCGCCGGCTCCTGACCGGCTCCCGACCGCTCTCCCGCTCCACCGACCGCCGCCCTGCGGCTCGCTTTCGATCGCGCCGCCGGCACCTCGCGCGCCGGGCCGGCCGGCCTGGCGGGAGCCGCAATGGCCCGGAAATGCGGGCTATCGGACTAGTAAATCCGTCCAGCAAGGCTTAGGTCCCACGCGCGCGCGTCCGCGCGGGTCGAAGTGATCTGCAGACGATGTCCACCCCCACCCCCAGCACGCAGGCTCGGCCGGTCGCGAGCCTGCCGCCACCTGCCGGCGAGCAGAGCGCCGCCGTGGCGGCCGGCGAGACGGCGCCCGTGCCCGGCGACCCGCGGGTGGCGCGGCTGTTTGAGATGACGAGCGACCTGCTGGCGACGATCTCGCTGGAGGGCCGGTTCACGCTGTTGAACCCCGCCTGGGAGCAGCTGCTCGGGTGGACGCTCGACGAGCTGCAGGCCAAGCCGATCGCCGACTACCTGCACCCGGACGACGTCGAGCAGACGCGCGCGCTGCTGGCGACCGGTCGCTCGCGCCCGGCGCATCTGGAGAACTTCACCAACCGCTACCGCCATCTTGACGGCTCGTGGCGCACGCTGCTGTGGAGCGCACGCTGCGACGGCGACATGTGGTACGCGGCGGCGAAGGACGTGACCGATCGCATGTGGCTCGAGCATCAGGCGCTGCGCGACCCGCTGACGCGCCTGCCCAACCGGCTGCTGCTGATGGACCGCACGCGCCAGGCGCTGACGCGACTGCACCGCTCCGGCGGCGTCGTTGCGCTCCTGTTCGTCGACCTCGATCGCTTCAAGGCCGTCAACGACAACTTCGGCCACGACGTAGGCGATCGCCTGCTGGTGTCGGTGGCCGAGCGCCTGGGCGAGATGATGCGCGACAGCGACACGGTCGCGCGCCTCGGCGGCGACGAGTTTGTGATCCTCGGCGAGGAAATCGAGACGGACTCCGAAGCGCTAGCGCTGGCCGAGCGCGTGGTGAGCACGCTGAACGAGCCGTTCGTCTTGGGCGCTGCGGAAGCGACCATCCACGCAAGCGTCGGCGTGTCGGTCTCACACGACGCCGACCGCGACCCGGAGAGCATGCTGCGCGAGGCGGACATCGCGATGTACCGCGCCAAGCGCGCCGGGGGCCGGCGGTCGGAGATGTTCGACGAGAGCCTGCGCCAGGAGGTGACGGCGCACCTGGAGATCGGCGAACGCCTGCTGCGCGCACTGCCGCACGACGAGCTGGTGCTCACCTATCAGCCGATCCTGCCGCTGGCGGGCGGTCGCGCGATTGGCTGCGAGGCGCTCGTGCGCTGGCGCCCGGACGACGAGGAGGAATCGACGATCGACAACCTGCTGCCGTCGAAGTTCCTGCCGCGCGCCGAGGAGAGCGAGCTGATCGTGCAGATCGGCGACTGGGTGCTGCACACGGCGTGCGCGCAGGCGGCGGCGTGGCGGCGGCAGGACATCTCCGTGCCGATCTCGCTGAACGTCTCGGCGCGCGAGCTGGGCGAGCTGGACCTCGCGGCGCGGGTGCGCAAGGAGCTGACGCGCTTCTCGCTTCCCGGTCGGGCGCTGTGCCTCGAGGTGACCGAGGAGGCGGTGCTGCGCGACCCCGACCGGGCCCGCGCCACGCTCGGCGAGGTGCACAAGATGGGTGTGTCGATCGCGCTGGACAGCTTCGGCGCGGGCGCTGCGTC
>DATHJQ010000112.1:0-2285 GCA_035286505.1 Solirubrobacteraceae bacterium
CGCCTATCCGGCTGGTTGACGCTTAGCAGCGCGCTGCTCGGGGTCGAGGTCGTGTTGTGGACCGTGAGCCTTACCGACTAAGCTCTGGTGTCATGGTCGCCAATACTCCTCAGCCTCCGTTGAAGCCCAATCCGCCGTCGCGTATGTCCACAACTGCGCCGCCGGGCTTTGCCAGACCCGAAGAGCCGACCGGCCTGCAAAAGGGAGCCAAAAAGCTCTTCCGCCTGATCTTCCGCCGCAGGTAGGCCGTCAAGCCGGAGGCCGCTGGCGAGGCTACTCGAAGCTGACCTCGACATTCTGTTCCTCGACGCGCTCCTCGACCTCGGCCGATGACGTGAGCGCGCGCCGATCGGCGTCGAGCAGCGGGGGCGGAAAGAAGCTGCGCGGCCACAGCTTGTGCAGGCGCACGACGTTGATCTCTGCGGCGAAGATCGTCAGCTGGGCACCGAGATAGAGCCAGGCGAGCAGGCCGAGCACCAAGGCGAAGACGCCGTACAGCGGTCCGGTGCGCTTGAGCTCGTGATCGATGTAGAAGCCGCCCAGGTGCTGCAACAGCTGCCAGCAGACGGCGGCGACGATCACGCCGGGCAGCAGGTCGCGCCAGCCGACATCGACGGCGGTGAGCAGTTTGAAGGCCGTCATGAACAGCGCGATGTTGAGCGCGAAGGCGACGACGACGCCGGCGACGACCGCGACGGCTCCGTGCGAGCTCGCGCCGACGAAGCCGGCGACGGTGGTGGAGACGACGCTGAGCGTGCCGAGAATCGCCAGCATCGCCAGCCCGCGCAGGTGCGCGAAGACGAAGCTGGGCCGGTTCTTGAAGGGCACGCTCCAGATGCGATTGAACGCGTTCTGCGTGGCGCCGGTGATGCCCATGCCGGCCAGCAGCGAGCCGAAGACGCCGATCGCCAGGCCGACGCCGCTGCCGGTCAGCGAGTGCAGCTTGAGCTGGTCGCTGACGATCGGGAACTGCCCGAGCGCGCCGTCGAGGATCTTCTTCTGCCCGGCCGGATCGCCCTGCAGCACGAAGCCGAGCACGGTCACGAGCACGAGCAGCAGCGGGAACAGCGAGACGAACGCGTAGTAGGCGATCAGCGCGGCGAGCTGCCCGGCCTGGTCGTCGCCGAACTTCTTGACGACCGCCGCGATGAAGCCCAGCCGCGGGCTCTGCTGCTGGCGCTGGTCGAGCGCGTGCAGCGTGTCGGCGATGCCCATCAGACGCGACCGAGCGGATTGGCGCCGGCGCGACTGTCGGCTCGGCGGGCAGGTTCGCGGGGGGGTCTGCGCGCGGTCGCGAGCGACATTCGTGTGTGTCTACCCGATGTCAGCTCGAAACGCGAGGTACGGGCGGCGAATCGCCGCGCTGGCGACGCGCTCGCGCCGTGGATATGGCGGAGGAGATCGCGATCGTGGCGTGCGCGCGGCGCGCACTGCTGCTCGCAGTCAATCGCCATCGACTGCGCCGCGAGGACCTCGAAGACTGCTACAGCCAGGCGACCCTGGAGCTGATCTCACAGGCTCGTCGGGGCGCTGTGTTCGCTGACCGCCTGCACATCGCAAACGCGCTGGAGCTGCGGTTCCTCTCGCGAGCGCGAGACCGCCGCAGGGCGCTTGGCGGGCGCAGTCCGATGGAGGCCGCGCTCGAGCAGGCCACGTCGCTCGCACATGCCGGCGAGGAGACCATCGAGGTGGTCGACGTGCGCGCTTCAGTCGAGACGCAGGTGATCGCCCGCGACGATCTCCGCGCGATCTGTCGCGCCCTACGCCAGCTGACGCGCGATCAGCAAGCGGTGCTGGCCTCCCAGCTGGCCGGCGAGGGTTGCGCGGGCTGCTGCCTGCGGCTCGGTTGGTCACGCGAGAAGTACCGCAAGGTGGCGCAAAGAGCGCGGGTGCGCCTGCGCCGGTCGCTCGCGCCTGAGGAAGTCGCTGTCCCCTCCGGCGCAACGCCGTCGGAGGAGATCGCAGGACCGGCTTATGGACACCTCTCTCGCTCATAGACCGGTCCAGCAGGGACGCCGGCCGTCGGTTGAACGGACGACGACGCGGCGATGCCCTTCCGCGCGCAGGCGACCGGGAGCCGGGTATCTCCCCGCTTGGCTTCCGGTCGTTGGCGTGAGCTCACAGGAGCGCTTCCGGGTCGTCGCCGAGGACGAGTTCTTTCAGGGCGTTGGGCTCGACTGGACGGGCGCGGCGGTGCGCGCGCCGAGCGGCGGCCGGCGCCGGCGGATGACGAGCGTGGCCATGCTCATCGGCGCAGTGGGTGCGACCGCCGGAGTGAGCGCAAC
>DATHJQ010000113.1:0-4571 GCA_035286505.1 Solirubrobacteraceae bacterium
GGGCGCCGCCGACGGCGCGAGCGCCAACGCAGCGGCCGATGGCGCGCTCGCCGGCGTCGCGACCAACGGCTCCGCGTCCGACGACCAGGTGCTCGCGCTCGACCACATCAGCCTGCGGATCCCGCCCGGGCAGACCGTCGCGCTCGTCGGCGCCACCGGAGCCGGCAAGTCGACCATGGCCAAGCTGATCGCGCGCTTCTATGATCCGACCTCCGGCGCCGTGCTGGTCGACGGCCACGACCTGCGCGAGGTGGCCTCCAGCTCGCTGCGCTCGCAGATGGGCATCGTGCCCCAAGAGGCCTTCCTGTTCAGCGGCACCGTCGCCGAGAACATCGCCTTCGGGCGTCCCGACGCCACCGCCGAGCAGGTCCGCGCGGCGGCCGCAGCGGTAGGCGCCGAGGAGTTCATCTCCGAGCTGCCCAGCGGCTATGACACCGAAGTCGGCGAGCGGGGAGCGCAGCTGTCGGCCGGCCAGCGCCAGCTGCTCGCCTTCGCGCGCGCGCTCGTCGCCGACCCGCGCATCCTCGTGCTCGACGAGGCCACCTCCAACGTCGACATACATTCCGAGGCGCGCATCGAGCAGGGGCTGCGGCGCCTGCTCGCCGGGCGCACCTCCATCGTCATCGCCCACCGCCTCTCCACCATCCGCCAGGCCGGGCGCATCGTCGTGCTCGAGCACGGGCGCATCGCCGAGCAGGGCACGCACGACGAGCTGATCGACGCCGAAGGGCGCTACTACGAGCTCTATCGCGACTGGGCCGCTCAGGCGGCAGCCTAGCGCCGACGCCTACCGGCCGGCCGCGTCGATCCGCCTCAGCTCGGCCTCGGCCTCGTCCCTGGACAGGCCGGCCTGTTCGAGCAGGTCCAGCCGGTTGGTCGCGCCGTCTGCGATCAGCGCGAGCGCTTCGCCCACCGTCGGCGTGCTCTGCGGCATCCTCAGTCGCTCCGCCTCGTCGTCGTCCAGCTCCGCGTTGACCTCCCGGAAGCGACGCTCGATTCGATCGACAGCCCTCCTGGTGGCCTCGTTGGCCGTCTGGATCGCCAGGTCGCGTTCGGCCTGAGCCGCTTTGCGCGCGAGGTAGTAGAGCCGTCGGCCCAGATCGGGCTCCGAGGCCTCTCTGGCCTCTCGCTCCGCGGCCTCTCGCTCCGCGGCCTCGCGTTCGCGCTCTGCCTCGCGTTCGCGCTCTCGCTCGCTCTCCTCGTCCATGGCGGGCACGTGAGGCCGGTCGCCGCGTCGCCGGGCGAATCGGCTGAGGATCGCCGATCTCAGCAGCTCGTACCAGAGCACGCCAGCCAGCGCGTAGATCACGGCAAGTCCCAAGGGCATGTTCAAGACGAAGGCTGTCACCGAAACGGTCACCCCCATTTCTCGGCCCGATCGGTGGATCCCATGAGAGACGCCATCGCGCGCCCCAGCCGGCGGCGCGAGAACCCGTCCAGCGGCCAGCGTCCGCTTCAGGCGAGATAGTCCCCCAATGCCGCACAAAGTTCTCGCCTCGGCGGCAAGAGAGGCCTACAACGTCGCAAGGGCGGCGACCGCCACGCACCGGAGGTTGCGCGACCACCTCATCTCGATCCTCCTCGCAACGCTCGGCGTCGACCTGATCTGCGCGCTCGTGGCGTTCCTGGCGGAGCGCCACTCCGCGGAAACCGACATCAAGAGCTTCGGAAGCGCCTTCTTCTGGACGAGCACGCAGCTCCTGACGGTTTCCTCGTCGGTCAAGAACCCGATCTCGGCCGGCGGCCGGGCTCTCGACATCTTCATGGAGATCTGGGCGATCACGGTCATCGCCACGCTCGCCGGCGCGATGGGCAGCTTCCTTCAGAAGCGAGGCGAGGAGATCGACGCCAAAGGTCGCAGTTAGCGCGCGAACTCGCTGGGCTCCAGCTCGACCTGCTCAGATCGGACATCCGCCAGCGAGGCCATCCGGCAGGCCGCCACGATGAAGGCCGTGACGGCCCCCCAGATTACGGGGACGAAGAGCAGGATGTTCATCGAGCCGCGGCCATCTCCTATCACCGAGGAGCTGCCCGCTCCTCGCGCGTCAAAAACCATGCGCTTCAGGAAATATTTGGTTCTCCGGGTAAGTCCAGGTTCCTTGCGATTCGGGAACCCAGTTCCTCGAGAGGGCTTCTCAATCGCCTCGCCACGACCGACCGAGGTTCCACGCCAGTTCACGCAGTTCCCGAACGATGATCTGCCAATACAGACCGGTCACTGGCCCTCAGCTGCCCAGTTGCCCGGGCTGGGAACCGCGTCGACGAGTTTCCTGAGATCGTGAACGGGGTACCAGCTTGGGCGGTTACGGTTTCAGACCATCTGGAGAGGAGGGAGCAGTGACCAACCCCGGGATAACGCGTGCAGCGGAGCGAGTCAGTCTCGCATGTAAAGCACTTTCAGCAGCTGCCAACGACCTCGCCGTGGCGAAGCTGCGAGATGACCTGCCCGTGGACGACGCCGTCGAGGAGCTGGATGCCGAGACCGAGCGCGTGTGTGCGATGGCCGAGGAGCTCGGCGAGCTCGCGTGGAAGCTCACGCTCGCTCCCGCTGCCTGACAGATTCCGCGCGCGGCCAATGCGGCGCGAATCGCGGCTGTCAGCCGCGATTGCAGGGCTTTCGCGAACTCCGGGACAGGGACTCGAACCCCAATCTCCCGGACCAGAACCGGGCGTCACTGCCAATTGGACTATCCCGGACCGTGACTGGCCAAAAGGATAGCCAACCGGCCTGCGGCACTCCAACCGCGGCGTTGCGTGCTCAGCCCCCACCCTCGTGCCCGTTCGGCGCGAAGTAGGCGGTGATCGCCTCCTCCAGGCCGGGGTCGAGCACGAGCAGCACTTCGTCGCCGGCCTCGATGACGGTGTCGCCCTTGGGGACGAAGCCGGACCCGCCGCGCAGCACGGAGATGATCAGGCTGCCCTCGGGAAGCTTGATGTCGGCGACGGCCTCGCCGACGGTCGGCGCGTCGGCGCTGACCTCCAGCTCGATGATCTCCAGGCGCTCCTCTTCCAGCGCCAGCAGATGCACGAGGCCATAGCGCGGCACCTCGTGCTCGATCAGGCGCAGGATCAGGTCGGTCGCGGAGACCGCCGGCTGGATGCCGAGCAGGCGAAAGTGGTCGTGGTTTCGCGGGTTGTTGACGCGCGCGATGATGCGGTCGCACAGGTACTTCTCCTTGGCCACCTGGCAGACGAGCATGTTGTCCTCGTCGTCGCCGGTGACCGCGATGACCAGGTCGGCGCGCTGGATGCCCGAGCGCTCGAGCACCCACAGCTCGGTCGCATCGCCATATTCGACGGAGTGCTCGAATTCTTCCTCGATCGCCAGGTAGCGTGGGCGCGAGGACTCGATCAACGTGACCTCGTGGCCCTTGTCGATCAGCTCTCGTGCAAGGTTGCGGCCGACCTTGCCGGCGCCGACGATGATCGCGTACATGGCTCAGGCCGGCTCGGGCGCGAGCGCGTGCTCGAACATCTCGATTGCGTGCTTGGTCGGGGAGATCGTATGCAGGCCCTGTTCGCCGTACCAGTTCGCGCGCGCCGGGTCCATCACGCGCACGATCACGCGCTCGACGCCGAAGCGGCGCTGGGCGATCTGGGCGATGATCAGGTTGGTGTTGTCGCCGTCGGTGGAGGCGATGAAAACGTCTGCGCGCTCGATGCCCGCCTGGATCAATGCGTCGATCTCCAGCGCCGTTCCCACCGTGAACTGACCGCCGGCGTCCTCCCAGCTGGCCGTCTGCCCGGCGTCCAGGCGCTCGTGCGACAGCGTGTCCTCGTCGAGCACGGAGACTTCGTGGCCAGCCGCCAGCGCCGACTTGGCCACCGCCGAGCCGACGCGTCCGGCGCCCACGATCATGACGAGCATGCGGCGCAGATTAGTCGATGCACGGCGTCGGGCGACCGCCAGTACGCGACTCAGGAGCCTGCGGGCGCCAGGCGCGAGCGGCGCTCGGCCGCGGATTCGCCGGATGCGGGCGCGGTCACGATGACGCGGCACTCGGCCTTGCCGATGACGTACTTGGTGATGTCGCCGACGAAGTTCTCCAGCGGACCGCCGCGCCCGCCCAGGCGCGCGCCCCCGCGGATCAGCGACGGCTCCTCGGCGCCGAGCACGATCGCCTCCACGCCGCGGCGCTTGGCCTCGTCGACGATCGCAAAGCCCGCACGGCGGGTGCGGACGGTCGCCGTGGCGACCTGCACGCCCGTGTACTCCTCCCCCACCGCCTTGGCTCGCGCGAGCGCCTGGCGGGCCTCCTTGACCTGCGCCTCGGGCAGCCGCGCGTCCAGCGGCAGCGACATGGGGATCACGAAGATCCACACCGCCTCGATCGTCGCCGCGTCGATCGCCGCCTCGTCGGTCGGCTCGCCGGAGACCAGCAGTGCCGCCGTCTGCACGATGTCCTCGTCCAGGCTCGTGCCGAACAGGGGCACGAGAATCGAGCCGTAGTCGCGTTCGCGCGGCGGGTCGGCGCGCAGCACCTCCGGCGCAACGGTCACGCGGCGCAGCAGCGACGTCTCGTCGGCGCGTCTGTAGACCACGTACATCGCCAGGCCCGCGAGCATCCAGC
>DATHJQ010000114.1:0-3232 GCA_035286505.1 Solirubrobacteraceae bacterium
CGGAGGGGCGCTGGATAGAGGATCTGGAGCACGCGCCCGAGGACGACGTCTTCCAGCTGGTCACTCGTCCGGAGGACGCGCCCGACGAGCCCGAGACGGTGAGCGTGGAGTTCGATGCCGGCGTGCCGGTTGCGCTCAACGGCGAGCGTCTGGCGCTGGTCGACCTGCTCGAAGCCGTCGCGGAGATCGGCGCGCGTCACGGCGTGGGCATCGTCGATCACATCGAGGACCGCATCGTCGGGTTGAAGGTGCGTGACATCTACGAGGTACCCGCGGCGGCGATCCTGCTGCCGGCGCACCTCGAGCTCGAGCGGCTGGTGTGCACGATCCACCAGAACCAGTTCAAGGCGCAGCTCGACCGCCAGTGGGCCTACCTCGTCTACGGCGGGCTGTGGTGGGAGCCGCTGCGTGGCGATCTGGACGCCTACATGCAGCAGGTCAACGAGCGCGTCAGCGGGACGATCGGGATCAAGCTGTACAAGGGTCACGCGCGCGTGGTCACGCGCTCCTCGCCCAACGCCGTCTACGACGCCGGCCTGGCGTCGTTCGCCGAGTCCGGAGGGCTGTTCTCACAGGCCGCCTCGCCGGGCTTCATAGAGCTGTGGTCGCTGCAGTCGCGGATGGCCTGGCGCCTACGTAACGAGTAGCGCCGCCGTCTGCCAACGCGGCTCGGCCCTGCGCCGCGAGCGGTTGCGCGCCCCGGACGACGGGTAGCATGGGGAGGTGCGCGCAAACGGCTACAAGCTGCTGGGCTTCGCCGTCTGGCGCGGTGCCAAGTGGTACGTCCGGCGCAGGTTGCCCTCCGCGCGGACGACGGTCGCCGGTGCGCTGGGCTTGCTCGCGGCGGGCGGCGCAGCGGCGCTGGCAGCGCGCCGTGTCGCCGGCTGACCCGGCTCGCCGCTCAGGCCCGCGAGCCGTCCGGCTCTCGGCGTAGCTTGCCCTCATCGTGATCGCCGAGGAAAACGACACGCCGGGCGGTGAGTCCGGAGGTGCGGCGGAAGGTCGTGGACGCCGCAGCGAGGGCGATCTGCTTGCCGAACGCCGTGCCCGCCGCAGCGCCGAATCGGGCGAGCACGCGTTGACGCTGCGCGCCGAGGCGGCCGAGGCGACTGTTCGCACGCTGGAGACGCATGTCGCGAGCCTGCAGCAGCGCCTCGACGACGCCGAGCAGGAGAGTCGGCGGATCGCCGAGCTGCTCGATGCCGAACGCGCTCCGCGCCACGGCGAGCGATCGCAGGTGGGGCGCCACGCGCCGACGCCGCGCGAGCCCGCGCTGGAGCGCGAGCTCGAGCGCATGTCGCAGCGCGAATACGCCGAGCAGCGCCTGCGGGTGGAGGCCGAAGATCGCAGCTTCGAGCTCGAACGCGAGTCGCGCGCGGAGATCGAGCGCCTGAACCGTCGCCTCAGCGCCAGCGAGCGCGACACGCAGGCGCTGGGCGCTCGCCTGGAGGTCGCGCAGCGCGAGTTGGCCGAGGCCGAGCAGACGGTGGCGACCGAGCGCACCGCGATGCAGCAGACCGAACGCTTCCTGCGCGCGCGCCTGAGCGAGCTGGAGGGCGCGGCGCTGGATCTGCACGGCGAGCTGGAAGCCGAGCGTGCCGCGCGCCGCCGCGCCGAGCACCTGCTCGAGGCGTTGCGCGGCGCTCAGCGCGGCGCGCTGGCGCTCCTGGGCGGCCTGGCCGACACGATCGCGCACCTCAGGCGGGCCTCGCCGGCGGCCGCGCCCTCGCAGCCGCCGTCGCAGCAGCTCGCCTCGCCCCGACCGTCGGCGAGCACGGATGCCGCCGTGGTCGAGCCCACGGTACCGGCAGAGGATGCGCCGGCGCCGATCGCCCCGTCTTCGGCCACGCCGCAAACGGGGGACGACGGTGGGCGACCTCCCGCCGCACTCGCCGACCAGGCCGCCACGCCCACCCAGCCCGCG
Organism: Solirubrobacteraceae bacterium; assembly: GCA_035286505.1. Taxonomy (GTDB): domain Bacteria; phylum Actinomycetota; class Thermoleophilia; order Solirubrobacterales; family Solirubrobacteraceae; genus Palsa-744. Next base: position 1,925 of record DATHJQ010000114.1, read on the forward strand.
CCGCAAACCCGTGCCGCCGGGCCCGTCCAGGGGAGCGAGGGCGTCCCCGACACCGCGCGCAGCGCCGAGATGGCACAGGCGCTGGCTGCGGCCGTAGATCGACTGCGCGCACGAGTGGAGGAGCAGGCCGCGCCGCCGGTGGCGCGCGCCGAGCCCCGTCCGCCGCACAAGCACAGCATGTCGTTGATCACGCGCTCGCGGCTGGCTCTGAGACGGCGTCGCGAACGTCGCAAACAGCGGCGCGAACGCTGATCTGACCCGGCCGCCTCCGCCGCTGCGCCGCATACCATCCAGTGACGTTGCCCGAGCCCGCCTGCGCCCATCTGCACGTTCACTCCGAGTACTCGCTGCTCGACGGAGCGTGCAAGATCGATGCGCTCGCGCGGCGCGCCGCGGAGTTCGGCCAGCCGGCTCTGGGCTTGACCGACCACGGCGTGATGAACGGCGCCGTGGAGCTGCACCAGGCCTGCGCCAAGCACGGCGTCAAGCCGATCGTCGGCTGTGAGATCTACCTCGTGGACGACCACACCGCGCGCGGTCCGGGAAGGACCGAGCGCAACCACCTGACGCTGCTGGCCGCTGACGACGCGGGCTATCGCAATCTCGTCAAGCTCTCCTCGGCGGGTTTCTTGCAAGGCCTGCAGCGAGGCAAGCCGTCGGTGGACATGGGCCTCATCGAGCGCCACTGCGAGGGAGTCATCGCGCTCACCGGCTGCCTGGCCTCGCGCTTCTGCCAGCGCCTGCTCGACGACCGCGTCGACGATGCCCGCGCTCACGCCGACGACCTGCGCAACGTGTTCGGGCCCGACAACGTCTACTTCGAGCTGCAGAAGAACGGCCTGGCGCCGCAGGAGAAGTGCAACGAGGGGATCGTCAAGATCGCGCGCGAAGTCGGCGGCAGCCTCGTGGGAACGGGCGACGTGCACTATCTGCGCCGCGAGGATTACGACCACCACACGGCGCTGCTGTGCGTGCAGACCAAGAGCACGATCGCGGCGCCGAAGCTGACGTTCGACACGAACGAGTTCTACTTGCGCGACAGCGGCGAAATGGTCGCGGCATTCGCAGAGTGGCCCGAGGCCATCGCCAACACGGTGGAGATCGCCGAGCGCTGCACGGTCGAGCTGGAGCTGGGTAAGCAGCTGATCCCCAGCTTTCAGACGCCGGATGAGACCAGCGAGCGCGACTACCTGCGCGCCCGCGTGCAGGAGGGCATGCGGCTGCGCTATGGCGATCCGCTCCCGGCGGAGGCGGTCGAGCGGATGGAGATGGAGCTCGCCGTCATCGACCGGATGGGGTTCAACGCCT
>DATHJQ010000115.1:0-4619 GCA_035286505.1 Solirubrobacteraceae bacterium
ACAAGATCGCGAAGGTAAGCAAGCTGTCCGGGTTTTGCTGCGCTCTTTGACATGGTCGTCGTTCCTCCTGGTAGTCGGGGTGCAAACACACCTGCCCCCCACCAAGCCGGCGTGGCGAGTCAAGCCCTGTCCCGTCAGGGATCGCCGCCAGGCGACGCGAAGCGCAGGGCTTTACGCGCCGAAAGCCGGTTTGGTTGGATGAGAGGTGTGCGCGGACCAAGAGACGAGACGAGTCCAGCCAGTCAACGGCGAAAGCCGTCAGCGGCCTCTTAGAAGCGCGTCCTTGGTTGCGCGCCAGCGCACTGCCTGACCGCTGCGGTGACGCTCATGCCGCTGTCGGGACCTGCCCGGCTGCGACCGCCGAGTTCAGGTTGTCTTCGATGCGACGAGCGATCGTGTCGATCGTCTCGGCGTAGCGCTGGATCGCCCCGAGCTCGTCCTTGCCGCCCCAGCCTGCGACGTAGGGGACGCTCTCGCCGGAGGTGTCCAGGCCGACCGCGCCGCAGACGATGTACGTCACTGTGTCGACCAGGACCTCGGCCCGGCGACGCCCATAGTCGCGATAGCCGATGCCGAGCGCGTGGGCGATCTCGTGGACGAGCACCCGCACCTGGGCGTTGGGTGGCAGCTCGCAGTTGACGACGATCTCGCGTTGCTCGTAGTCACACCAGCCCTCGCCCTCCCCGCCCGTCGTTCGGAGGATGGCGTGGTAGCCGAGCTCGCGTGCGAAGTCGCGCAGCGGATCGAGAAGATAGCCGTGAGACTCGCCGTCGATCGGCTCGCAGGGCGCTTGCAAGGCGGCAGGCTCCTTGCCGGGCAAGGGGTCAGTCTGGGAGACGTCGAACACCGCGACCGCACGAAAGACCGTGCGCCGCTCGTCGTCGTCGGCGTCGTCGCGCTCAGGCGCCGGTGATGTGTCGTGGTCTGCTCGGCGCACGCTCATCGGCGCGAAGATGCGGATGGCGTGCTCACCCTTGCGCACACATCGGTTGAGCTCTAGAAAGGCGCGAAAGCCCGCGACGTAGCTGGCCTGCGGAAGCTGATGGGCGATCAAGAGCTGGTTGCGAAGCGAATAGCGCGTCAGCCCGTTGCGGGCTCTGACCTTCACCCAGCGCTCCCAGCCCTCGGAGCTGAGAAGCGCAGCGACGGCATGTGTCAGGCGGTCTCGGTCTGCCTTGCGACGCTCGGCGCGCTCAGCGTCAGACAGCTTGTGACAAGCCATTGCTTGGCTCCTTTGCATTGTCGGCCCCGCCGGGTGCGCGACCGCTTTCCCGACTCACCGCACGCGCAGCGTGCGAGCCTTGAGGGGAAGCGGTCGGACAACCGCTCCCGGCCGGCGCCGCACGGGGCGCCTGCCGGGAGCAGGGGGTCAGTCTTCGCTCGGCACCTGCTGCTTGGCGTCGGTCGACTCGGCGGACGTGGAGGTCGTAGCGGCGTTGGCGATCTTCGGGGAGGCCGTCAAGCCGCCCTTTGCCTTCGCGTAGGCGCGCGCCTCGCGCTCAAGCGCCCTTTGCAGCTGGACGTGGGAGGCGGGGAGCACCTTCTTGGCGACTCGTTCAAGCGCCTTGCGAGCGACGTCCTTTCGCGAGCGGGGAGCGGCCGAGCGCCGACGCTTGCTGGCTGGCAGCACCAGGTTCTCGGCGTAGTGCTGTGCGGCAAAGACGACGAGCACACGGCCGTAGAGCTCACTCGCCGTCTTGGCGCCGTCGATGAACTTCCACAACCAGGCGGTTGCGTCCTCGACCTCGCCATAGACGACTTTCGTCTTGCCGCGCCCGCCGCTCTTGAGGATCGGGGTCGTCGTCGTGCGGTGCTCGCCAATCACCAGCCTGATGCCGTTCGCGGCGATCGTCGCGACTGTGTCGCCCTCTCTGCCGTATTGGCTGGCTTCCGGGCCGAGCACGCCGTAGGCGAAGAAGCGAGCGACGTCCATGTCCTTCGGGTCCACCGCGGCTAGGCCCTGGACCAGCGCAGCGCCGAGGTCCAGGTTGGTGCCATGCGCCCGCGCCGCGAGCGCCCGCAGGTTGGCACGGTGCTGGACGTCGAGCTTCTCAAGCGGCGTGCGCTGCTTCTTGCCGCGCGCGCGCCGACCTGCTTGCTCACTGTCGCTGGCCTGCTGCTCGGCGCGCAGCTCCTCGACCGTGCGGCTGATCGCTTGCTTGGCCAGCTGACGGTAGAGCGCCTTGTCGGCGATCACGCGCTCGCCGCGCTCGAACTCGATCAGCACGCCCGCCGCACGGGCCTGATCGATCTCGCTTTCGGCGAAGCGGATCGGCGGAGGTCCGTAAGCGTAGGGCGTGAGCTTCTTGTGCAGCTGCTCGGCCTCCTCCAGCAAGGCCGCGACCTTCTTACCGAGACGCAGCTGCTCGACGTCGCTTGGGTGAAGCGCGCTGAGGTAGGCGGCGAACACCTCGGCGCCCTCTCGGATGGCGCAGCCGATCGCCCACCCCGGGTCCGCGCAGAACTGCTCGGCGGTGAGCCGTTCTGAGGCGACGGTGCCGACCGCGGCCTCGCACAGTGACGAGGAGACCTCGGCGATCGTCCCGAGGACCGCGACGGCGCTGACGGGGAGCTTGCCGTTGCCCAGCAGCTGCTGGGCGGTCTGCGGCAGCGCGAGGATCTTCGCTCGCTCGGTCACGAGCTTGCGACTCCAGCCGAGCACCGAGGCGGCACCGTCAAGGGTGTAGCCCTCGTCGAGCATGTGTTGAACGGCGCGTGCCTCCTCAAGTGGTGAGAGCTGCTTGCGCACGACGTTCTCCGCGGCGCTGTCGGCGCTTGAACCCTCCTGCTCGCGAGAGGTGATCTCCACCTCCTGCAGCCCCACACTGCGACATGCCGCGTAGCGGTGAAAGCCGGCCACGAGTGTGAAGTGATCGCCGTTGGGCCGCACGACGAGCGGAACGATCAGACCACGCAGGGCGATCGAGCTTGCCAACGCCTCGACGTGGCGTGGGTCGAGCTCTCTGACGTTCTCACCGACGTCGATCAGATCGAGCGCGACGCGCTGGGGTGCTACTGCAACGGTACTCATGAAATGAACCTCCATTTAGTGGCCCCGCCGAGTGCGGGACCGATCCCCATTCCCTGCGCACGCCCTCAGGCGTGCGACCCTTGGGATGGGGTCGGACCGCACGGGGCCCAGCTGCTCCCTGCGCTCGCACTGAAACCGCGATGGGTGGGCCAAACCCTGCGCCGCGATCAGCGCCGCAGTGCCGCACCAGCCGAAGAACCGCGCCAAATCGCGCAGTTACAGACGTGTGGCTAGGTCATTCCCTCAACGCGCGCCAGCTCTGCGAATGCGTCCTCTGAGACGTGCTCGGTGGCTTCATAGCCAAGCGCCGTGAGGTACTCGAGCACGACCTGCCAGTGCTCATAGACGCAGCGGCGCGAATTGATCTTCGGATCGAGATTTCCGTGCTCGTGCCGAGCGGTGCTGATGACGGGCGCCGCAGCGCTCGGGCCAAGCGTGAGATGCACAGAGCAGGTGGGAACGCCCTCGTGACCGACGAAGGTCGAGCTGACCTCGATCGCCAGCTCGGGGTCGGGAAGCGCCGTCGTGAGCACGAGCACGTGCGGCCCTGCCCACATGCAGGTCGTCTCGCTCTCCACGGCGCGGCCTTCGATGCGGACCTCGACTGAGATGGTGTGGCGCACGCTCACGCCAGAGAAGCTAGCGCGAAGCTGGGACGGGCTAGCCTCCTGGCCGGTACGCACGCAGCACGTGCTCGCCGCCAGCGGCGCGGAACAAAACCGTCCAGTCCTCGGCCATGTCGCGCTGCAACTCGGCGAGGGGCATCCGGCCCGAGCATGCTGTGCGCGCCACCCACGTCTCCAGCTGGTCCTTCTCTCGCGCGTCGTAGGGGCCGTTGCGCGGCTCGGGCCAGAGGTTCGCCGGGTCGCGGGGCGCCCCGCCGATCGACAGCGCGACGAGGTGATCCTCCTCATACGCGCTCGGCGCGCCTGGGAGGTGGTAGGCGCGCATCTGGCCTAGCTTTAGCGGCTCGGTGTAGCCCTCAGGCGGTCGAACGGTGCGGCTGTAGTCATACCGGCAGATCGCCTGCAATGACAGGTCCGCGCGAACGGCGCCCGGCGTGCAGCGTCGGTCAGGCAGTCCGTCATGGCCGCGACAGTCACCGGGGCGAGCCGCGCCAGAAGCGCGCGGGTGGGCCGGCTGCTTCTCGTTGGGCGCGAGGGATGCCAGCGCCGCGACGACGCCCCCCGCGAGCAGGGCGCGGTACACCAACCGTCGCATCCTCCAAAGCAGCACGATCACGAGCATGCGGCACGCTCGAGATCAAAGCGGTCTGAAAGACGATCGCGGAGTTCTGTGAATCCCGTGCCGCGCGGCGTGATCCCCCAGAGGTGCCCCGCGAAGTCGAAGATCGAGCCGCCCCTGCGACACCCCGAGCCAAAGCAGTAAAAGCTCCCGTCGGCGTACAGCTGGAGGCTGGGGTCGCTCTCAGCGTGAAACGGGCACAGGATCTTGCCCGCTCGGTTGGGCTTGGCGCCGGCAAGGACGTAGGCATAGCGCGCGCTGGGGATCGCTCGCAGCTGGCGCTCAAGCTCGCCGCGCACAACGCGTGGGACTGAGCCGGCTTTGGCGCGCAGCACGGTTGGGC
>DATHJQ010000116.1:0-3638 GCA_035286505.1 Solirubrobacteraceae bacterium
ACGACGCAGCTGACGATGCAGACGGTCGCCGCCGTGGGTCCGGGATACAGCCCGTCGCACCCGGACTGGGTCTCCTACCTGGTGCAGAGCCGCGGAAAGTGGATCCACACGACCGAGTTCAAGGTCCCCGCGAACTCGCTCGTGCACGTGACTGTGCTGCAGTACGACGGCGACAGCGGGCTGCGCAACCCGTTCCTCTCGCAGGTCCAGGGCACGGTCGGCGGGACGGAGACCGTCGATGGCAAGGCTGTCAACGCGATCGACCCCGAAGAAGCCTCGCATACCTTCGCAGTGCCGGAACTGGGGATCCTCGTGGCGCTGCCGGGCGTCGAGGACGAAGCCAAGAACCAGTGCGAATTCGCCCCGTGCACGATGGCCGAGGCGCACCGGACGATCACCTTTACGATTCGCACGGGCAGGAAGGGCCGCTTCCACTGGCAGTGCTTCGTCCCTTGCGCAGCCGGCTTCCTCACCGGTGGCGGCGGGCCGATGCAGACGCTCGGCTACATGGATGGCTTCCTGGACGTCGTCTAGCGATGGCCGAACCCAACCACTGGCGGCGCTTCATCACGATCTGGATCGTCGCGTCGCTGATAGCGACGCCGCTCGTCGTCGTGCTGCTCGGGCCGATCCTGCCGCCGGGCCAGGGCAGCGCGCAGGCCTCCGGACATGTGATCGACAACACGGTGCTGCTGGCGATGGCGATGCCGGTGCTGCTGCTCGTCGTGATCTACCTCGCGTACGCGGTGCTGTTCTTCCGCCAGCCGCGCGGCGGCGTTTTGGAAGGCCCCGCCGTGCGCGGCAACGCACGGCTGCAGACGACGTGGATCGTGATCACCTCGCTGCTGGTGCTCTCGCTGGCGACGTATGGGACGGTGCGCCTGGAGCTGGACGGCGCCGGCTCCGGCAGCGGACCCTCGCCTGTCGCGGTGCCAGCGGACTCCAAGCTCCCCGTGCAGGTGATCGCCCAGCAGTGGGAGTTCACCTATCGCTATCCCACCTACGGGGGCGTGGAGACGCCGCACCTCGTGCTGCCCGAGAAACAGATGGTGGAACTGCACGTCACGTCGCTCGACGTGATCCACTCATTCTGGGCCTACCAGCTCGGCGTCAAGGCCGACGCCAACCCGAACGTCGACAACGTCGTATTCGTCAAGCCGAAAAAGACCGAGACCTTCGAAGTCCGCTGCGCCGAGCTGTGCGGTATCTGGCACGGCCAGATGTTCGACCATGGACATGTGGTCAGCCGAGCCGCGTTCAACACGTGGATCGCCGAACAGCAGAAGCGATACGCGGCAGCCAAAAAGGTGCTTCCCCCCTACAAAAAGACCTACCTGCCCGAACCCACGAGGCGAGCCGGATGACCACCACAGCGCTGTCGCAGTCACCATCGCCGGTCAGCCGTCCGCTGTGGCGCCGGCTCGTCGGCTTCAACCTCCTCAGCGCCGTGTTGCTCGGCGTGGGCGGCTACTACCTCGGCTGGTTCATCGGCCACCAGATCAAGGCGCCGAGCCTCGAATTCCGCTCGGAAACCGACGAGAACGACATCGCGCTGCTGCTCGCCTACGTCTTCGGCGTGGTCGGTTTTTTGATCGGCCTGGGTTTCGCCAACTACCCCGTCAGCCGCCTGCTCGGCAAGCCCGCGTCGCTGCGCGAGAAGGAGGACGAGGGGATCGGGCGCTACTTCGGCCTGTGCACCGACCACAAGGTCGTCGGCATGCAGTACCTCGTGGGCATCGGCCTGTTCTTCTTCATCGCCGGCTTGAACGCGATGCTGATCCGCACCGAGCTGCTGCACGACACGCCGACGACGATCGCACCGAACCAGTACCTCTCGCTCGTCGGCGAGCACGGCACGATGATGATGGGGATGATGACGTCCGGCATCCTCGGGCCGTTCGCCAACTACTTCGTGCCGATCATGATCGGCGCGCGGCGGATGGCCTTCCCACGGATCGAGGCGCTGACCTTCTGGCTGCTGATGGCCGCCGGCTTCATCCTCACCTCGACGATCTTCTTCGGCGGCTTCCCGACCGGCTGGACCGGCTATGAGCCGCTCAACGACCAGGCCGTCATGGGGATGGACTCCTACATCGTCTTCTTCGCGCTCGTCGGCATCTCGATGTGCCTGCTAGGGCTGAACATGATCGCGACGATCGTCACGATGCGCGCGCCCGGGCTGACGTGGTCGCGACTGCCGATCTTCGTCTGGTCGGTGCTCGCGACGTCCGTGCTGATGGTGCTCGCCGCGCCGATGCTCGTCGCGACACTGTCGATGGCCGCACTCGATCGCACGGTGGACACGTCCTTCTTCGTCCCCGCGGCCGGCGGCAGCAACTACCTGTTCGAGAACCTGTTCTGGTTCTTCGGCCACCCCGAGGTCTACATCCTCGCGCTGCCGGGCTTCGGCATCGTGCTCGAGCTGTTGCCGGTGTTCACGCGCAAGCCGCTGTGGGGCTACCGCCTCGCTGTCTCGGGGATGCTCGGCGTCACCCTGCTGAGCTTCTTCGTCTGGCAGCACCACCTGTTCGTCAGCGGCATCAACGCCGACCTGCGCCCGTTCTACATGCTCTCCACTGAGATCATCTCGATCCCCACCGGCTTCATCTTCTTGTGCGTCATGGGCACGCTGTGGAAGGCGCGAAGCTCGTTCACCGTGCCGATGCTGTTCTGCCTGGGCTGGACGTTCAACTTCCTGATCGGCGGGCTGTCCGGCGTGTTCCTGTCGGACACCCCCAGCGACACAGACACGCACGGCAGCTTCTTCGTGATGGCGCACTTCCACTACACGATCATGGGCGGGCTGATCTTCACGTTCTTCGCCGCGATCTACTACTGGGTGCCGAAGATGACCGGCCTGCGCTTCAACGAACGCCTGGCCAAAGCGCACTTCTGGCTGATGTTCGTCGCCTTCAACTCGACCTTCCTGCCGCTGTTCGTGCTCGGCATGAAAGGCATGCCCAGGCGCGTCTCCAGCTACGCGCCGAACCTGCACGGGCTCAACGTGTGGGTCTCGATCTCCGCCTTCGTGCTGGGCTTCTCGATGCTGATCTTCCTGTTCAACGTGGTCTACTCGCAGATCGCCGTACGCCTGCGCGCGGAGTCCAACCCGTGGCGCTCGAAGTCGTTGGAGTGGCAGGTGCCGACGCCCGTCCCCGTCAACAACTTCGAGCAGATCCCGGTGATCGACTCCGACCCCTACGACTACGGCACGCCGCTGAACGTGGGCGTGGGCGAGGCCGGCGCCAGCCCGGCGCCGGCGGGGACATGAGCATGGAGGCTTCGCGCGAAGAACGTCCTCTGGGCATGATGGTCCCGCCGGTCGCTCCCGGCGTGGAGATCCCGCCCGAGCCGCCCGACGTTGGCGCGCGCGCCCTGTACATCGCCGGACGGCTGCTGGCCGGCGCGACGACGTTCTTCTTCCTCGCCTTCCTGTTCGCCTACTTCTACCTGCGATCGCTCAACCAGAACCACATGTGGCACCCGGGTCACGTCAAAGCCGACCAGGGCCTGGGCGCGGCGATCATCGCCTGCGTGCTGCTGAGCGCCGTGCTGGCGATCTTCGCCGGACGCCGCATGAAGGCACAGTCGCCAGCGTGGCTCGCGCCGGTGATCGGAGCGCTGCTGCTCGGGCTGGC
>DATHJQ010000117.1:0-4107 GCA_035286505.1 Solirubrobacteraceae bacterium
CGATCTCGGCGCGGCTGGCGCGGCGTCGGCGAGCAGCATCATCCTCGGCAGCGGCCGAGCGCCATGATCGGAAAGGCGAGCCTGTAGAGGTGGTAGTTGATGTAGTAGTCCGACGGGAAGCCCGTGCCCGTGTACTGCGGCTCGTCCCAGCCGCCATCGGCGCGCTGGCTGGCCACCAGCCAGCCGACGCCGCGCTCGATCGCCTCGGGCGAGGCGCCGGCGGCGTGCAGCGCCAGCAGCGCCCAGGCGGTCTGCGAGGCCGTGCTCGGGCCGCGCCCGATCCAGTCGGCGTCGTCGTAGGAGCGCGGGTCCTCGCCCCAGCCGCCGTCGTCGTTCTGGTGATCCAGCAGCCAACGCACGGCGCGCTCGATGCATTGGTCGGAGGGCTCCACACCGGCGGCGATCAGCGCGGGGACGGCGGCGCCCGTGCCGTAGACGTGGTTCACTCCCCAGCGTCCGAACCACGAGCCGTCGGCCTCCTGCTGCTCGATCAGCCAGCGCAGGCCGCGCTGCGCGGCGGGCGTGTCGATCAGCCCGAGCTCGGCGAGCATCTCAAGCGCATGCGCGCTGACGTCGGCGCTGGGCTCGTCGATCACCTCGCCGAAGTCCAAGAACGGCAGCTCGCGGACCATCGCGCGCGTGTTCTCCGCGTCGAACGCACCCCAGCCGCCGCCGGAGCTCTGCATCCCCTCCACCCAGCGGGCGGCCCGCTCGACGGCGCCGTCACGGCGCGCGCTCGCGCGCACGCGGCGCAGCGCGAGCACGACCTCGGCGGTGTCGTCGACGTCCGGGTAGTTCACGTTGGCGAACTCGAAGGCCCAGCCGCCGGGCTGCAGGTTCGGTCGCACGACCGACCAATCGCCGGGAACTGTGACCTCCTCGGCCAGCAGCCACCCGGCAGCCCGCACGAGCGCCGGATGATCCTCGGCCAGCCCGGCGTCGCTGAGCGCGATCAGCGCGAGTGCCGTGTCCCACACGGGCGACTGGCAGGCTTCCAGGCGCCGGCTGCGTCCCGCCGGGGCGCCGACCGAACGCGCATCGTCGCGATCCTCGACGATGAAGCCGTTCAGGCCCTCCAGGCCGCGGCGCATGACCGGATGGTCGACCGCATAGCCCGACAGATGCAGGGCGATCAACGAGTAGACCCAAGGCGGCTGGATGCCCCCCCACGAGCCGTCGGCCTCCTGGCGGCGGACGATCCAGCGCTCCGCCCGCGCCAGCGCGATCCGCCGCAGCGGGCGCAGCGGCCGGCGTTCGTAGGCGCGCAGTACGCGGTCCGCGCGTGCCAGCCAGCGCGCGCGGGGGGCGGGCAGCAGCTCGGCGGCGCCCTGGGGACGTTCGACGTGGAGCTCATCCAGGTCGAACGGAAGCTCGCGCGCCGGGCGGTGTGTTTTCACCAGCGAGAGGGCGACGATCGTCTGGCGCGCCCAGCATGCGAAGTCGTAGATGTTCAGCGGGAACCACGACGGCAGCAGGACGATCTCAGGCGGCAGTGCGGGCACGTCCTCCCACGACCACAACCCGAACAGCGCCAGCCACAGGTGCGTGAACACGCGCGCGTTGGCGACGCCGCCCTGCTCGCGGATGAACTCGGCGGCGGTGAGCATGTACTCGGCGTCCGGCGGATCGCCGGCCAGGCGCAGCGCCCAGTACGCCTCGATCGTCGTCGACAGGTCGCCGGGGCCGCCGTAAAAGTTGGTCCACGTTCCGTCGGCGCGCTGCTGCGAGCGGATCCAGGCCGCGGAGCGCTGGGTCTCCTCGGCGTCGCGAACGCCGAGGAACTCCCGCAGGAGCATGTCCTCGGCGTCCATCGTCACGTTCGTCTGCAGCTCCCCCTGCCACCACCCGGCGTTGTCCTGGAGCGACAGCAGGTGCTCGCAGGCGAGATCAAGCGCCATCTGAGCCTCGTTTTGGGCCTCTACGGTCGACGACGCCATTGCGGGAACTTAAATGTTTTCATCGGACGACGACATCTGCGAGTGCAACGAGCCTGCACGTGCTGCCGTTTGCGAGCTCTGATCGCGGGTCGGCACGAGCACCTCGGGGTGGGCGAGCGTGATCACGTGACGCCGCAGCTCGGCCTCCGAAACGAGGCGCGGCACGGAGGATACGAAGCGATAGACGATCAGCCCGTCGACATCGTGGCGCGCGAGCAGCCGAAAGCCGGGCGCCGGCGGCCGCCCGGCCCCGTGGCGCAGCGGCGCGTAGCCGGTCTCGTCGATTTCGCTCACGCGAACGGACGAGCGGCGCGCGAGGTTGTGCAGCGACCCCAGGTAGTACTCCAGCGGCGCCGCGCCGAGCTCGACGGTCGTGATCGCCCGCGCGGGCGAACCGGCGCCGAGCGCCTTGGCGACGTCGCGCCAGTTGCCGCGCTGCAGGCGTGGGCTGAGGTCGACGTCGGCCGACAGGACGGCGAACGCGACGACGACGATCGCCGCCAGCGCCAGGCCGGGGCGAAGCAGCCAAGACGCCGGGTCGCCCGCGTGGTGCTTCTCGCCGGCGCCAGCGCCGCCGTCTGTGTCCACGGCGGCGAGCAGCACCGCGATCGCCACGCTGAGCGGGATCATCGCGGCGACGAGGTTGCGTGGCGCGAGGTAGTCGGCCCCGACGAGCGCCAGCGCGATCGGACACAGCAGGGCGAAACCGGCGATCGACAGCGAGATCCAAACGGCGCGGCGCAGCTTGACGAAGTCCGGCCGTGCCGCCTGGGCGCTCGCGTCGGGCTCGGCGCCGGAAACCTGCGTCGCGCCCGCCCGGAATCCCGCCCGCGCCCCGCCGAAGAGGCGCCATGCGCCGAGCGCCACGCCGGCGAGGATGGGCAGCGCGACGAGCAGCTCGACGCCGCGTCCGAGCGGCGCTCCGGAGTAGCCGGTCAAGAAGTACTGGGGAATCGCCTGCAGGCGGCTGGACAGCGCCCAGTGACCGATCCACTGCGTGCCCTGGCCGCCCTGCGCGGAGATCAGCGGCGCCAGCGCCAGGCCGACGGCGGCCAGCGCGCCCGCGGCCGCCAGCGCCATGCGCCGATGCGCCGCGTCACACAGCAGCCACAGCGCCATCGGCACGAGCAGGAAGACGGCGAAGTAGTGCGTCAGCAGCGCCAGGGCTCCGGTCAGCGCGAAGGCGGCCATGCGTCGCGCCGACGGCTCGTCCATGGCGCGCACGAGGCACAGCATCGCCAGCGTGCTTGTGAGCACGAACAGCCCATACGCGCGTGCCTCCTGTGAGTACCACAGGAACAGCGGGTTGACCGCGACGATCGCCGCGGCGATCACAGCGGCGCGGCGACCGGCGAGCCGACGGGCGATCGCCCACACGACCGGCACCGTGAGGATGCCAGCGAGCGCCGAGGGCAGGCGCAGCGCGAGCGCGCCGTCGCCGAACAGGCGCGCGTCGGCCCAGGCGAGCAGGTACCACAGCGGCGGCGTGTTCTCGTGGTGGACGACCGCTCGCAGCGTCGCGCCCAGACCGCTGTGCAGGACGTGCACGGGTGTGAAGGCCTCGTCGTACCAGAAGCTCTGCTGGTCAAGCGTCGCCAGGCGAAGCGCGGCGGCGAGCACGATCAGCGCCGCCAGCGGCCACCACTGCACCAACCGTCGATCGCTCCCGACCGCGACCGGCTCGGCGGCGGCCAGCGCGTTCAACGCCTGCACGCCCCCTGCTGCTTGGGCGGTCCAAAGCAGCCATAGCGGTAGCTGCGCAGGTTTTCGCTCTTGGGCGGCAGGTACCAGCCGCCGCGCGCGGCGCGGTAGCCGCGTACCGTCGGCCCTGTCATCTGCAAGCACAGCTGGATTCGCTCTTTGGGCGGCCCCGGCGTCGTATTGCCGCAGACGACGTCCGTTGTCGTTAGGTGCTTGAGGTCCTGTTCGGTGGAGACGTTCTTGTAGTCGTGGCCGGTGTAGGAGCGCCACGTGCGCAGGTCGGCGACGAGCCGGTGGTTCGTGTGCGTCTTGAGCACGACGTCGTTGACCGAGGCGATCGCTAGCAGCAGGCCGACGAGCAGCAGCACGATCAGCTCCAAGCGCCACAGGCGCCCGCTGGAGGGGGGCTCGACCTCGCGCGGACGAAGCCATGGCGGCAGGCGCTGCCAACCGTGCGCGGATGTCTGCG
>DATHJQ010000118.1:0-8545 GCA_035286505.1 Solirubrobacteraceae bacterium
CTGTTCACGGTGCACTATGCGTGCCTGTGCGTTGCGCCCGCCTCGCAGCCCGCGCCGGGGTCCGCGCCGGGCTGAGAGTTCACCGTGACCTTCGCGCGCCGCACGCACCCGGCCCCAGACGGCGCCCGGCGCCGACGACCCGCGCCCGCGCGGAAGCGGCGCGGCGTCCGCTCAGTCGTCGGCGGGCTGCGTGGCGGCGGCGAACAGCAGCGCGAGCACGCGGCCCATGAGATCGTCGGGCACTGCGCCGGGATCGGCGAGCTTCTGGCGGGCGATGCCGTCGGCGAGCGCGTCGACGGCGACGGCGAGCTGCTCGGCTGGCAGCGCGAGCTGCAGGTCGAACTCGCGCACGCCGTCTTGGATGAGCTTGGTGAGCAGCCGTCGCACCTGCGCGAAGCGCGCCGCGACCTTGGGGCGCACGTCGACGTCGCGCACGCCGTAGGCCCAGAACTCCATGAACAGCAGCAGCAGCTCGGGCTCGCGCTCGATCATGGTCATCCAGCGCTGCGCGCCGCCGGTGGCGCGCTCGGCGACCGACGAGCGCTCGGCGACAGCCTTGGCGATCTCCCGCGAATGCTCCTCGATCTCGCGCTCCATGAGCACGAGGAAGAGGTCCTCCTTGCCGTCGAAGTTGGAGTAGAGCGCGCCCGTGGAGAAGCCGGCGCGGGATGCGATGTCCTCGACGGATGCGCCGTGAAAGCCGCTGGAGGCGAAAGCGCTGCGCGCGGCGGCGAGCAGCCGCTCGCGCGTGTGGGCCTTGCTCTGCTCGCGCGTCATGCGCGACGGCGTCGCCTGCGCCACGGCGCCGCTGTCTGCTGCTCTCATACAGACATGCTACTTGACGGAGCGATCGCTATTGCGATAGCGTTCATTATCCGATGTCCCCGTGGCACGACTGGATAGGAGCGGCTGATGGCTAGCACGACGACGGCTTCGAGCGCGGCAGATGCGAACCTGGCGAGCCTGCCGACGGACGCGATCAGCTATGCGGACCTGTACGCGCGCTGGGAGCGCGGCAACTGGCAGGCGACCGAGCTGGACTTCACGGAGGATGCCAGGCAGTGGCGCGAGGACTTCACGGACTTCGAGCGCACGGCGGCGATGTGGAACTACTGCCTGTTCTTCTGGGGCGAGGACGCGGTGGCGGACAACCTGTCGCCGTACATCGACGCGGCGCCGCTCGAGGAGCAGAAGTACTTTTTGACGACGCAGCAGGTCGACGAGGCGCGCCACGCGGTGTTCTTCAAGCGCTTCATGCAGGAGGTGTGCGGCGTGGGCGACGGCTCGATGGCCAGCGGCCTGGCGGCGATCAAGCCGCAGCTGACGGTGGGCTTTCGCAAGATCTTCGACCGGCTGGACCGGATGGCCGACGAACTGCGCGCGGACCGCTCGCCGGCGAAACTGGCGGCGGCGATCACGCTGTATCACGTGGTGATCGAGGCGTCGCTGGCGCAGCCGGGCCAGCACTTCATCTGCAGCTATCTGGAGGAACGCGACCAGCTGCCGGCGTTTCGCGAGGGCATGCAGAACATCGCGACGGACGAGCAGCGCCACATCGGCTTTGGCGTGAAGATCCTGTCGGACCTCAACCGCGAAGACCCGGTGCGCGTGCCCAAAGCGGTGGCGCGCATCCTGCGCGAGGTGACGCGCTACACGCAGCAGGTGCTGATGCCGCCGGGCTGGGACGAGCGCTACGTGACGGTGTTCAACTCGACGTTCGACAGCGTCGGCGTGGAGGGGCTGGTGTCGATGACGACCAAGCTGCGCTCGGCGGGAATGCCGATCGAGAGCCTGCCGGGGCCGCCGCTCCTGCCACTCGGCCTGACGCCGCTGCAGACCTCAGAACGCGGCCGCGCGCTGGCCAAAGCGGGCGTGATCGGCGTGCGCGAAGGCCCGTCGCCGCGCGACGAGCAGACGCTCGAGCTGCTGTTCGACACGATCCGCCGTCAGGTCAACCCCGCGCACGGCCTGAGGCGCCCGACGACGTTTCAGTGGGAGTTCACAGACCCCGACGTGCCGACGTGGCACCTGACGGTGGACAACGGATCGAGCACCGTCGCGCAGGGCGAGGCGAGCAAGCCCGACCTGCGACTGCGCCTGTCCTACCAGGACTGGGTGGACATCGTCGGGGAGCGCCTGGACCCGCTGCGCCTGATCGCCAGCGGGCGACTGCGCCCCCGCGGCAACCCGCTGGCGTTCAAACGCCTGACGCAGGTTTTCCCGCGCGGCTGAAGCGAACTCGTCTACGACTTCTACTAATTATTGATTGACGTTTTCGCGCGACGGCATGACGCGCCTGGACCACGGCACGCACGCCCACGGCATGCCGCTATGCGAAGACGGACCGCTAGCCAGGGGAGAACTCGCGCTGGGCTGCCGGTACGCCGCCCGAGGAGGAACCGCTCGCGGAGGAGCCGCCGGTGGGCTGCCCTTCGGGCGACGGCAAGGGCGCGGCCGTAGACGAGGCGCTGGCGGCCCGCGCGATCGACTCCGTCCGGCTGTTCGAGCTCGCCGAGCCCGCCGGCTGCTCCGGCCCGAACTCGCGGCTGGCTCGCGCGGGAGCCGAGATGTGCGAGCCAGCCTTCGCGGAGGAGCCAGCGGCGGTGGCTTGCGCGTTGGCGGGGGTCCAGCGAGAGCTGGCGAGCGACGCGTCCAGGCCATTTGACGAGCCGCGCGCGCGGACCGCACGACGGGCGCTCGCACGATGCTCGGGCGCGCGAGCGTGACCGGATCGGCTTTCCAGCGCCACGCAGCCCGCTCCGACTCCAAGCGCGAGCAGGCATCCCACGGCCACCTTCGCACCGAGCGAACCGGCCAGCCACCAGCTTCCGCCGGCGGCGCCGAAGCCGGCGGCGCCAGACGCCGAGAGCGCGCCGCCGCCGAGCGCGCCGAGTGGACCTGCACCGGCGGCGCCAGACGCCCCCGTGGCGCCCGCGGCGACACCGCCTGGCCCCGCAGCGGCGCCCGCGCCGCAGGCCCCGCCCCCCGCTCCTGCGCCCGCGCCGGCGACGGCGCCGCCGGCCGCGCCGGCTCCAAGCACCCAGTGCAGCAGCGCGGGCACAGGCGGCAGCACGGCCGCGAGGCCGCGCAGCGAGAGCACGTAGGCGCGACATGCGGGGCACGCCTGGCGGTGCAGCATCGCCAGGTGGTAGCGCTCGCCGTCGGGGTCGAGGATGCCGTAGGCCAGACCGCGCATGAGCGAGCCCTGCTCTTCGCACCACTCGCCGGCGCCGACCGTCTGCACGAGCGCACCCACCTTGGCGGCTACACCGGGCGAGCCGGCGCCGCGGCCCTCCATCAGCTTGCGCATGCGCGATTCGCTGACGCCCATGCGCGCGGCCGCGTCGCCGCGCGAGAGGCCCTGCAGGTAACAGAGCGTCGCCGCCTGGCGCTCGCGCAGCGCCTCGAACAGCTGGCGCAGACGCGCGCGGTCGTCCAGCTCCGCGGCGATGTCGTGCTCGCCGGCGGCGCGCTCGCCCGATGAGACGACGAGCTCCGCGCCGTCGACCGCGTCGCGCCGGCGCAACGGCTCGGAGGCGATCGCTCGGCGCGAGCGGTGCTCGTCGATCGCGCGGCGGTAGGTCACGAGCGTCAGCCACGCCGCCGGATTGTCGATCAAGTGCCCGTCGAGAACGGTCGCGTAGAGCCCCTGCCAGGCCTGCGAGTAGCACGCGTCGAGATCGCCCGGGTCGAGTCGCACGCCGCGGCCTCGCAGTCGCCCGGCGACGGCGCCCAGAACCTTCTGGCGCAGAGCCTCGAACTCGTCGCGCAGCAGGCGTTCGGCACGGTAGCGACGAACTACGAGAGGGCTCATCTTCCGCAGATTACGCGAATACCGCAACCCAGACGAATTCTATCTGATCGATTCTTTATTATCTGGCGGCCACTGACAAGACCAACTGGAGAGAGGGACGTCAATGCAAAAGCACCGCCGGCTCCTGCTCGCATTCGTATCGCTGGGCATCGCCGCCGGCCTGGGCCCAGCCCAGGCGGCGGCGATGGAACCCAGCATGACCTCGACGCAGCAATGGAACGCCGCCTCGTTCTCGCTGACGCCAGAAGCGGGCTCGCCTCCGGAATTCGGCAGCTGCATCAAAGTCACGGGAGGCGCCTACACAGACGCGGGCTGCACGAAAACGACCGGCGAAAGCGGCAAAGCGTTCGAATGGTACCCCGCGTTCGGCGGCGCCCATCCGCTGTCAAACGTGACCTTCACGATCGCCCTGAAAGAAGCGACGGTTGCGACACTCGAAACCGTCGGCGGGTTGACCATGCAGTGCGAAGGCGAGACCGGCGCAGGCGAATACACGGGCAACAAAACAATCGGAAACATCGTCCTGAAATTCACCAACTGCAAAGCGTCCGGCGTCTCGTGCCACAGCGCTGGCGCCGCCGAAGGAACGATCGTGACGAACACGTTGGAAGGCGTGCTGGGCGTCGAAGAACTGGCGGCGGAACCGGTCAACTACAAGATCGGCCAAGACCTCTTCCCGGTCGGTCGCAGCGGTCCGATGGCCACCTTCACGTGCAGCGGCGGCATCTCCCTGTCGATCACCGGCTCGATCATCTCGCCGCTGGTGTCCAACGCGATGAAATTCTCGACGCAGGTCAAAACGAAAGCGGCCGGCGGCAAACAGAAACCGGAAAACTTCGTCGGCGAAACGCCAGAACCGCTGAAAAGCAAAGTCAACGAAGAACCGGCCGAACAGGCCGGCGAGACGATGACGACGATTCAGACGAGCGTGGAAAAGGTCGAGGTCAACTCGGTCCTCTAGCGGTCACGCCGCCACGACCGCGCGCACTCAGGCAAGCGCCCGCATGACGGCGACGAGAGGTCGCCGTCATGCGTCGTGCCGGCCCGGGCGGCCGCGGCGGAGGGGTATCTTCACGCGATCGCAGCACCGCAAGCCCTAGACCCGCCGCCGACGCCGCCCACCGCGGAGATCCTCGGCATCCCGCTGGCGATCTCCGACTACGAGCAGGTGCTCGACTGGATGGAGGCGATGATCGCCGGCGACGCCCGCGGCTACGTGACGGCGGCGGCGGTCAACCTGGTGATGTCGGCGCAGGAGCAGCCGGCGACGCGCGCGGCGACGCTGGGTGCCAGCCTGGCGGTGCCCGACGGCCAGCCACTCGTTTGGGCGCTTCGTGCGCTCGGGCACCGGCGGGCGACGCGCGTGTACGGCCCGGAGCTGATGGCCGGCTTCTGCGCGCGCGCCGCACGCAACGGCACGCCGATCTACCTGTACGGCGGGCGCGGGCCGGCCGAGCGAGAGCTGCTGGAGCGGCGACTGCGCGAGCGCTTCGCCGGCCTGAACATCGCAGGCGGCTCGTCGCCGCCCTTTCGGGCGCTGACGCCCGCCGAGGACGAGCGCGAGATCGAGCTGATCAACTCCTCGGGCGCGGCCGTCGTGTGGGTGGGCACGGGACAGCCCAGGCAGGAGCAGTGGATGCACGAGATGCGCTCGCGCCTGACGCCGCCGCTGCTGGTGGGCGTGGGCGCGGCGTTCGACTTCCATGCGGGCCTGGTCTCGCAGGCGCCGCGTTGGATGCAGCGCAGCGGCCTGGAGTGGCTCTACCGCCTGTCGCGAGAGCCGCGCCGCCTGTGGCGGCGCTACGCGCGCTACAACCCGCTGTTCGTCGCCGGCTTCGCGCGCCAGTACGCGCGCCACCTCCGCGACCGCCGCGCGGGGACGGGCCCGGCGCACGGGCCAAGCTGACGCATGAGCCGCGTTCTGATCACCGGCGGCGCCGGCATGATCGGCACCGCCGTCGCCAAGCGCCTGCTCGCCGATCCGGCCCACGACGTGCGCGTCGCCGACGAGCGCTCGGCGCCGCTGTGGATGCGCGAGGGCTGCGAGATCCGCAGCCTCGACCTGCGCGTGCCGGCGCATGCGCAGGCGGCCGTCAGAGGCTGCTCGCAGGTCATCCACCTGGCGAGCTTCCCAAAGACCGACGCGAGCGACCTTCCGTCGGGGCTGGACGGCGATGCGGCGGCGGACACGGCGCTCGTCGGCCCCGCGGCGCACACGCTGATGGAGTATGAAAACGCGCTGCACGGCGCGGTGATCCGCGCGGCGCTGGACGGCGAGGTCGAGCGCTTTTTGTATGTGTCCTCGCCGCTGGTGTTCGAGCGCGCCGAGCGCTTCCCCACGCCTGAGGCGCATCTCGCGCAATGCCCGGCGCCGCTGTCGGCGCGCGGGCATAGCAGGCTGACCGGCGAGCGCCTGTGCCGCGCGGCGCACGAGGAGCACGGACTTGCGTTCACGATCTGTCGCCCCTCCGCGACATATGGGCCGCAGCGCGCCGGCGCGAACGAGCCGGGCGTCAGCCGAACGCTGATCGAGCTGTTCGACGGCGCTCTGGCCCGCGCGCGCCCGCTGGCGCTTGCCGGGCCGGGCGAGCGGACGCTGACGCCGACGCACGTGGACGACGTGGCGCAGGCGATCGTGCTCGCGCTGGTCACGCCGGCGGCGCTCAACGAGGATTTCAACATCGCCGCCGGGCGCGAGCTGAGCCTCGTCGAGATCGCCCGCGTGGTGTGGCAGGCGTGCGGCCAGGACGCAGACGAGCTGACGCTCGCACCGGTCGCAGACGGCGACGGCGAGCCGGCGCGAAGCTGCCCCGCGGTGGACAAGGCACGCGAGCTGATCGGCTGGGAGGCGGGGATCGGCTTCGAGGATGGCGCCGCCGCGGTGGCGTCGATGCGCGCCGGCGCGGGCGCGGGCGCGAGCGGGCATATCGGCGGCGCTCTATAGGCTGCCGCCCCATGTCGATACGTCGCTCAGCGCTCGTCACGGGAATAACCGGCCAGGACGGCTCCTACCTGGCAGAGCTTCTTCTGGAGAAGGGATATGAGGTCCACGGCATGGTGCGCCGCGCCTCGACTGAGAAGTTCGACCGCATCGAGCAGATCCGCGATCGGATCACGCTGCACCAAGGCGACCTGCTCGACCAGCGTTCGCTCGTCGACGCCCTGCGCGCATCCAACCCGACGGAGATATACAACCTCGCGGCCATGTCCTTCGTCGCGGTGTCCTGGATCCAGCCGACGCTGACGGCCGAGTTCACCGGTGTGGGCGTCACGCGCATGCTCGAGGCGATGCGCGAAGTGTGCCCGCAGGCGCGCTTCTACCAAGCGTCCTCCAGCGAGATGTTCGGCAAGGTGCTGGAGGTCCCGCAGACCGAGACCACGCCCTTCTACCCGCGCTCGCCCTACGGCGTCGCAAAGGTCTACGGCCACTTCATCACGGTCAACTACCGCGAGTCCTACGACCTGCACGCGACGTCGGGAATACTTTTCAACCACGAGTCCAGTCGCCGTGGCCTGGAGTTCGTAACCCGCAAGATCACCTGGCATGCAGCCGCGATCAAGCACGGCCTGACCAAGGAGCTGCGTCTGGGCAACCTCGACGCCGAACGCGATTGGGGCTACGCCAAGGACTACGTCGAGGCGATGTGGCTCATGCTGCAGCAGGACAAGCCCGAGGACTACGTGATCGCGACGGGCAAAGCGCACTCGGTGCGCGAATGCTGCGAGGTCGCCTTCGACGAGGCGGGGCTCGGCGGCTTCGAGCAGTACGTGACGATCGACTCGGCGTTTGTGCGCCCAGCCGAGGTCGACCATCTGATCGGCGACCCGGGCAAGGCCGGGCGCGACCTCGGCTGGAAGCCGGAAACCTCCTTCGAGGAGCTGATCCGCCTGATGACGCGCGCAGACCTCGAGCTGCTCAAGCCGCGCTGAGCGCGATGGCGGTCCCGCTGTTCGAGACCGCGTCGACGCTGGCGCCGCTGCGCGACGAGCTGCGCGAGGCGATCGACCGCGTGCTCGATTCCGAACGCTTCATCCTCGGCCCGGAGGTCGATGCATTCGAGCGAGAGCTCGCGGCCTACACGGGCGCCGCGCATGGCGTCGGCGTGGCCAATGGCACGGACGCGATCACGATCGCCCTGCGCGCGATGGGCGTCGGCCCCGGCGACGAGGTGGTCGTGCCGTCGTTCACCTTCTACGCGTCCGCCGAGGCGATCCCGCCGACCGGCGCCACGCCGGTCTTCTGCGACGTCGACCCGACGACGTACTGCGTCACAGCGGACACCGTCCGCGCTGCGCTGACGCCGCGCACGCAGGCGGTGATCGCCGTGCACCTGTTCGGCAACGTCGCGCCGGTGACCGAGATCGAGGCGCTGGGCGTGCCAGTGTTGGAGGACGCCGCTCAGGCCGTCGGCTCGGACTCGCCTGCGGGCCGCCCCGGCGCGCTTGGAACCGCGGCGACGATCTCCTTCTACCCGTCCAAGAACCTCGGCTGCTTCGGCGACGGCGGCATGATCCTCAGCTCCGACCAGCGCATCGCCGAGCAGGCGCGCATCCTGCGCTTTCACGGCTCGCGCGACAAGGTCGACTACGAGCAGCTCGGCTACAACTCCCGCCTGGACGAGCTGCAGGCGGCGATCATGCGCGTGCAGCTGCCCCACTTGGACGCCTGGGCGGCTGGTCGTCGAGACGCCGCGCGCCACTACGAGCAAGCGGGCCTCGGCGGGCTGGTCT
>DATHJQ010000119.1:0-3122 GCA_035286505.1 Solirubrobacteraceae bacterium
ACACGCTCAACGACGTCGTGCTCGCCGCGGTCAGCCTCGGCCTCGGGCGCTACCTGCGGCGCGAAGGCGTCGAGACCGACGGCCTCGAGCTGAAGGCGATGGTGCCGGTGTCCGTGCGCGCCGACAGCGACCGCGGCGCGCTCGGCAACCAGGTCGCCGCGATGTGGGCGCCCCTGCCCGTCGGCGTGCAGAATCCCGCCGAGTGCCTGCAGCAGATCGCGCGCGCGATGGAGGACCTGAAGAAATCCGGACAGGCGGTCGGTGCGCAGGTGCTCACCAACCTCGCCGGCTTCGCTCCGCCAACGATCCTCAGCCAAGCCGCTCGCCTGCAGGCGCGCCAGCGCTTCTTCAACCTCGTCGTCACCAACGTGCCCGGTCCGCAGTTCCCGCTGTACGTGCTCGGCCGGCGTCTGCGCGTGCTCTACCCGGTCGTGCCGCTCGCGCGCCGCCAGGCGCTGGGCATCGCCGTGATGAGCTATGACGGCCACCTCGGCTTCGGCCTGCTCGGCGACTTCGACGCCCTGCCCGAGCTGGAGGCGATCGCCGCGGATCTCAAGTGGGCGGTCGGTTCGCTCGCCCGCGCCGCCGGCGTTCGCCAGCCGGCCAAACGGCGCAGCAAGAAAGCCGCCGCGCCGCGCAAGCGCAAAGCCCCGGCCGGTCGAACCGCCGCCGGGCGCAGCGCCCGCGCGAGCTGAGGTGCGCCTGGCGCTCTGCCAGATGAACGCCGTCGTCGGCGACGTCGCCGGCAACGCCGAGCGTATACGCGCCGGCCTCGACGCCGCCCAACGCCAGGGCGCCGAGCTAGTCCTGTTTCCCGAGCTCGCGCTGACCGGCTACCCGCCCGAGGACCTGCTGCTGCGCGAGCACTTCCTCAGCGACACGGCGGCGGCCCTGCGCGAGCTCGCCGCCGACACGCACGGGACGGTCGCCGTCGTGGGCTTTCCCGAGCGTGCCGAGGACGTCTACAACTCCGCCGCCGTGCTCGCCGACGGCGCCGTTGCAGCTGTCTACCGCAAGGTCCACCTGCCCAATTACGGCGTCTTTGACGAGGAGCGCTATTTCCAGGCCGGCGCCGGCGGAGCGGTGCTCGACATCGGCCAGCGGCGTGTCGGGCTGACCGTCTGCGAGGACATCTGGGAGCCCGGGCCGCCCGCCAGCGCCGAGGCGCTGGCGGGCGCCACGCTGATCCTCAACATCTCCGCCTCTCCCTACCACGCGGGCAAGGGCATCGAGCGCGAGCGCATGTTCGCCCAGCGCGCGCGCGACAACCTCGCGTGCGTGGCCTTCTGCGCGCTGGTCGGCGGCCAGGACGAGCTCGTCTTCGACGGGCACTCCTTCGTGATCGACCACACCGGTGCGACGATCGCGCGCGCGGCGCAGTTCCGCGAGGACCTGCTCGTGTGCGACGTCGACCTCGAGGCGGCCGCGGCCGCCCGCCTGCGCGAGGCCGGTCACCGCGGTGCCGAGCGCGCGGGGGTCGCCTCGGCTTCGCTCTCGCGCGTGGACGTGCTGCCCGGCCTGCCGGCGTCGACCGCGGCGACCGAGGGCGAGACGCAAGCGCCCGGCGGGTCGCTGGCGACGCCGATCGAGCCGATCGAGGCCGAGATCTATGAGGCGTTGATGCTCGGGCTGCACGACTACGTCGACAAGAACGTCTTTGCGCACGTCGTCCTCGGGCTCTCCGGCGGCATCGACTCGGCGCTTGTGGCGTGCCTGGCGGCTGACGCCCTGGGCGCCGAGCGCGTCAGCACGGCGATCATGCCGTCGCGCTACTCCTCATCGGGCACGCAGCAGGACGCACGCGAGCTGGCGGCGGCGCTCGGCGTGCGCGCGCACGAGCTGCCGATCGAGCCGGCGGTGACCGCGTACGAGGCGACGCTCGCGCCGGAGTTCGAGGGACTGCCGGAGGACCTCACCGAGGAGAACCTGCAGGCGCGCGTGCGCGGAAACCTGCTCATGGCACTGTCGAACAAGTTCGGCTGGCTCGTGCTGACGACCGGCAACAAGTCGGAGATGTCGGTCGGCTACACCACGCTCTACGGCGACCTCGCCGGCGGCTTTGCGGTGATCAAGGACGTGCCTAAGACGCTCGTCTACCGCCTGTGCGAGTGGCGCAACTCGCCCGAGGGGGCCGACGACGGTCGCGTGCCCGCGCCGATTCCCGCCTCGACCATCGAGCGCGCGCCCTCGGCCGAGCTGCGCTCAGAGCAGCGCGACGAGGACTCGCTGCCGGCGTATGACCTGCTCGACCGCATCCTGCACGGCTACGTCGAGCTGCATCTCAGCGCCGAGCAGCTGATCGCCCAGGGCCTTCCCGCCAGCGAGGTCCGGCACGCGATCGGGCTCGTCGACCTGGCCGAGTACAAGCGCCGCCAGGCGCCGCCGGGCATCAAGGTCACCGAGCGCGCGTTCGGTCGCGACCGGCGCATGCCGATCACCAACCGCTACCGAGGCTGAGTCGGTGCCCCCCAGGGTCACCCCCGCCATCGCCGCCGCGCTCGCCCCGCGCCCGGGCGCGAGGCACGCGGCCCGCGCGAGGTCTGGCCGCGGGCGTGCGCTGGCGATCCTGCTGGCATTGTGCGCGCCGACGCTGGCCGCGTGCGGCGACACCTTGCAGAGCCATCCGATTCCCCACAACACGCTGGAGACGCTGCTGGTCGCCCCGTATCCCGTCTACTGGCTGGGGCGCTCATTCCAGGGCATGGCGATCAGCGAAGCCTCCCATGACCCCAGCGGCGCGTTCACCGTCCAGTACGGCAACTGCGTCGAGGGCGGGCAGAGCACCTGCGTGGCGCCCCTGCGCATCGTCACCTCTCCGGACAACAGCTTTCTGCCCGGCGGCGACGCGCCCCGGCGCGGCGCGCGGCTGCGTGGCGTGAGCGCTGTCGTCGCCCAGCGCGGGCGCACGATCGAGATCCCCACCGCAGGCGTGGTCATCGGCGTGTACGCCGCCGAGAGCCCTCGGCTGGCGGCCGCCGCGGCGAGGACGGTCGTGGCGATCAACGAAGCCGGCGCGCCGCACGCGCCCCTGCCCGGGCGCCTGCCCGACACCGGCTTCGGCTCGACGCCGCTGCCCTCTCAGGTGCCCACTCCGCTGCGCGCACTGGACTGATCGCTCGAGC
>DATHJQ010000120.1:0-5606 GCA_035286505.1 Solirubrobacteraceae bacterium
CGCACCCCTTGCGCCCAAGCTCGCCGGCGCCGACGTTGGCGTGGCGGTCGCGGTTGGAGCCCAGGGGCGTCTGCGAGTCGTTCAGGTGCAGCGAGCGCACGGCTTTGCGCCCGAGCTTTCGCGAGCACTCGCGCAGGACCGTGCTCATGCCGCCGGGCGTGCGGATGTCATAGCCCGAGGCGAGCAGATGACAGGAGTCCAGGCACACGCCCAGGCGCTTGTCGGCGCCGGCCGCGTCGATCAGCGCGGCGAGCTCGTCGAAGGAGCGTCCCAGCGTCCCGCCCGCGCCGGCGGTGTCCTCGAGGTGCAGCTCGCAGCCCTCGCTGTCGGCGAGCGCCTGAGCGATCGTCTCGCCGGCGCGAGCGATCGCCTCGCCGACATGGCCCTGCTTGGCTGAGCCGGGGTGCAGGACGACGCCGCTGGCGCCAATCGCCTGCCCGACGCGCAGCGAATGCGTCAACGAGGCGAGCGATTTGGCGCGAATGTCTCTGTCGTCGCTTGCGCAGTTGAGCAGGTAGACGGCGTGGATCAGCACCGCGTCGATCGGGCTGTCGCCCATCGCCTCGCGAAAGGCTGCGACGTCCTCGTCGCGGTAGGTCGTCGGTTTCCACATGCGCGGCGACTGGTTGAAGATCTGGATCGCCTCACAGCCGCGCTCGACGCCACGCTGGATCGCTTTAGCAAGGCCGCCGGCGGGGGAGACGTGGGCGCCGATTAGCATGCGAGCGGATTATGAGGCTTCGCTTCGCACCATCGCCGACGGGCGCGCTGCACATCGGCGGCGCGCGCACGGCCCTGTTCAACTGGCTGCTGGCACGGCACTTCGCAGGCACGCTGGTTCTGCGCATCGAGGACACCGACCGAGAGCGCTCGACGCCTGAGAACGTGCAGCAGATCATTGACTCGCTGCGCTGGCTGGAGCTCGATTGGGACGAGGGGCCGGTCATGCAGAGCGAGCGCGCCGAGCGCCACAGCGAGGCGCTGCAGGCGCTGCTGAACGCCGACCTGGCCTACCGCTCCAACGCGACGGCCGACGACGTGAAGGCGTTCAAGCAACTGCACGGCGCCGAGCGCGGGTTTCGCGGCAGGCCCGAGCAGAGCGGCGCGGTACGCCTGCGCGTACCCGAGGGCGCGACCGTCGTGCAGGACGCGATCCGCGGCGACACGCGCTTCGAGCACATGCACATGGACGATCCGGTGATCGCGCGCGCGGATGGCTCGGTCCTGTACAACTTCGCCGTCGCACTCGACGACCTCGACGCGCAGATCACGCACGTGGTGCGCGGCGAGGACCACCTGTCGAACACGCCCAAGCAGCTGCTCGTGCTGGAGGCGGCAAACGCGGTCGGCCTGGGCTCCGAGGCGCCGCTGCCGACCTACGCGCACCTGCCGCTGCTGCACGGCGCCGACGGCAAGAAGCTCTCAAAGCGCCACGGCGCGGCGTCGGTGGGCGAGCTGCGCGAGGCCGGTTTCCTGCCCGCGGCCGTGCGCAACTACCTCGCGCTGCTCGGATGGGGCGCGGGCGACGATCAGACGGTGTTGTCGACGCCCGAGCTGGTCGAGCGCTTCACGCTGGAGTCGGTCAGCAGCAATCCGGCGCGCTTTGACGAGGTGAAGCTGAGATGGCTCAACGGCGTGTACATCCGCTCGCTGGCGGTCGATGATCTGGTGGAGCGCGTCGGCGAGCACCTCGACGCGAGTGGTCATGCGGGATTTCGGGATGACCCGCGATTCGCGCGCGCCGTGCAGATCAGCCAGGAGAAGCTGCATACCCTCGCCGACTTCTGGGAGCTGACCGGTCCGCTGCTGGCCGGACCGGTCGACGACGAGAAGGCGCGCGAGCGCTGGCTGGGGCCGGAGGGCCTGGCGATGCTCGTGCAGGAGCGCGCCGCGCTTGCGCAGCTGGTGAGCTTTGACGAAGCGAGCGTCGCACTGGCGCTGGAAGACCTCGTGGGCCGACTCTCGGTCAAGCCGCGCGAGGTCTACCAGCCGCTGCGCGTGGCGATCGCCGGCACGACCATCTCGCCGGGCATCTTCGAGAGTGTCTCGCTGCTCGGCCGCGAGGACGCGCTGCGCCGCGTTGACGACGCCCTCTCGCGCGGCTGATCGCCCGGCCGCAAGATCGCGCTTTCAGCGCTCAATTGTTTGCCTGCAGCTGCCGATAGGGGACCTACGAGAGCGGCCGACACGGATGGTCGATCCTTCAGAGCCCACTGCACGTATGCAAGCAACCGCTTCTAAGTCAAAGACCAAGACAGCACCCCAGCCGAAGTCCAAGCCGAAGACCCGGAAGGCCAGCACTGTGACGAAGGCAAGCGCCTCCGACCAGGCGCGCCGCCCGGCTTCGCCGGCTGCGGCTGCGCCCTCCGGCGAGCGCCACCCCTCCGGCGAGCGCCACCAGAATGAGGGTCACGGGCGTCGTCTGACGATGGCCTTCGAAGCGCTCGAGGCGTTTCCGGCGCTCGCGGAGTCGCGCGCCCGGCTGCTGGCGGTCGTGACCAAAGACCACGTCGCCACCGCGGATGTCGTGACCGCCGTCGAGTCCGACGTCGCACTGATCACCGCCGTGCTGCGTCTTGCCAACCAGGTGCAGGGACGGCGCGGCCGCGTGGACACCGTCGTCGCCGCGGTCGAGCTGCTGACGCCGCAAACCGTGCACGCGTTGGCCACCCGCGTGCGCACCTTCGACTTCTTCGAGCGCTCCAGCGTGTGGGAGGCGGCGCCTGAGCGCTTTCGCCTGCATGCGCTGGCCACACAGCACGCGGCGGACCGCATCGCCGCCGAGGTCGGCTTTGAGAGTCGCGATCGCCTGACCGTGACGAGCCTGCTGCACGACATCGGCAAGCTGGTCCTGCTGCACGCTTATCCCGGATACCCCGCACAGGTGCACCGTGGCGCGCGCACGCCCGAGGACCGCATCCATCAGGAGCGCCGTGAGCTCGGTGTCGATCACGCGCTGGTCGGCGGCGTGCTCGCCCGGCGCTGGGGGCTGCCCGCGTCGATCGCCTCGACGATCGAGCGCCACCACAACGCAGACGTCGACGGGGAGGCTGCGTGCGTCCGCTTGGCCGACATGCTCGCCCACTACGAGCAGGGCGCGCCGGTCTCGCCCGCCGAGATGCTGCGCACCGCGCGCGCCGTCGGGCTCGGCCCGGACGAGCTGCGGCGCGTGATGTACGAGCTGCCCAGCGCGCCGACGCAGCGCCGCCGTCACGTCGACCCGTGCCCGCTGTCCGGTCGCGAGCTCGGCGTCCTGCAGCGACTCGCCGAGGGCAAGGTCTACAAGCAGATCGCACACGAGCTGACGCTCTCGACGAGCACGTTGCGCACGCACCTGCACAACATCTACGGCAAGCTGGGCGCCGTGGATCGCGCGCAGGCGGTCCTTATCGCCACTGAGCGCGGCTGGCTCTAACCGCAGATTCCGTCGATCGCCGCCCCGGCCTTCCCGTGGGTGGGTCGCATAGCATCGACGTCGTGATGTGGCAGTGATCTCGATCACCAGCAAGTCCCCCTACGCCGTGCTCGCGCTGGCCGAGCTCGGACGCAGCGCAGGCTCGGGGCCCGTGCCGATCGGCGAGCTGGCGCGCCGGCGCGACGTGCCGGTGCAGTTCCTCGAGCAGCTCTTCGCGGTCCTGCGCCGTGCGGGCGTGATCAGCTCACAGCGCGGCGTCAAGGGCGGCTATCGCTTCGCGCGCGAGCCGGCGAGCGTGAGCGTGCTGGAGGTGGTCGAGCTGCTGGACGGGCCGCTGGGCCGCGACGCGCAGGGCCCGTTCGCGGACGCGGCCGCGGCGGCGAGGAAGGTGCTGGCGGAGACGACGATCGCCGATGTGATCGAGCGCGAGGCCCGCGAGGCTGGCGCGAGCATGTACCACATCTAAGGAGCAGCCCGCCACCAGTGTGATTGCGATCGTCGCATGGCCCATGTACGGCAGCGGACCCCGCGACCCAGGCGCGACCGTGCTGTCTGCGCGATAATTGGCGGGCGATGTTTGAGGAGTCCACGACGACTTATCCGGAGATCGACGAGGCCCGTGATGCCGCCAAACGGCTCGCCGAGGAACGGGCGTAGGGCGATGTCGCAGGAGAACGTGGAGGCCGTTCGCCGCACGTTCGACGCGATGTTCACCCGCGACTTTCGACGCGCTGCGACGGGGTTTCACCATGACGCGGTATGGCACAACACGAGAGAGTTTCCTGGCCCGAGCACCTGTGTCGGCCCGCAAGCCATCGTCGAGTTTTGGGGGACGTTGATGGAGTCGTTCGACGGCGAGACCAACGCCGAGCAGATCATCGACGGGGAGCAGGGCGTCGCGCTTGGCGCTCACACAGTAGGTCAAGGCACGATGAGTGGCGTACCGCTTGATCTTCGATGGGGCATCGCGGCCCGCGTGGCGAGCGGCAAGATCTCCCGCGTGGATGTCTACGGCGAGTGGGCGAAAGCCGTCAAAGCCGTGGGCCTGGCGGGGTAGGCCGTGTCGCAGGAAAACGTGGAGATCGTGCGGAAGGCGAACGATGCCTTCAGGCGAGGCGATTGGGTGACGGTGGAAGCGAACGCTGATCCGCACGTCTTTGTGCGGGCGGACTCCAGCTGGCCGGAGCAGTACATCTATGGCCGCGACGCCGTGATGGCCTGGTATCGGAGCGGATGGGAATCGCTCGGACCTGACGTCCGCCTCGAGGAGATCGTCGACCTTGGGGATCGCGTTCTCGTTCGCAACTGTTGGACCATCCAGGGGCAGCACAGCGGCCTCGGTGGCGATTTGCGCTGGTCGGAAATCGTCACGCATCGCCAGGGACGTTCCGTCTTCATTGAGATGTTCCTAGATCACCGGCACGCCCTCAAAGCGGTGGGGCTGGAGGAGTAGGCGATGTCGCAGGAGAACGTGGAGACGGTCAGCCGGGCGATCGCGGCGATCAATGCGCGGGACATTGATGCCTACCTCGCGTGCTGTACCGAGAATGTGGAGTTGTTGTTGCCGATGGCTGGGGCCGAATATTTGGGGGCTGACGGGATCAGGCGGTTCTTCACCGACATCGAGGATGTAGGCCCTGACTTTCGGATCGAGGTGCAGCGCGTGCGGGCAATAGGCGACAGCACTGCGATCGCCTTTCTACGGGTCGGAGCGACTGGCCGTGCCAGCGGCATCGTGACCGGTGCTGAAAGCGCGAACGTCTACGACTTCAGTGAAGGCAAGATCAGTCGCGTCCGCATCTTCCTCGACCGCACCGACGCCCTCCAAGCCGTGGGGCCGACGGAGTAAGCGATGTCGAAGGCGAACCAGGAGGTGGCAGAAGCCTTCTACTCGGCATTGGCCCGAGAAGACGACGAAGGCCTGCTCGGGCTGCTCGACCCTGAGATCGAGTACATCAATCCGGATGGGGCGATTGAGCCGGGCGTCCGCAAAGGCATTGAGGAGTATTTCGCTGTCGTCGAGAAGATGCAGGAGGGATGGGCGCATTGGCGGATGTACCCGGAGCGCTTCGTGCCGGTCGCGGATACGGTTGCGGTCGTCTACAGATACGAGGCCCAGGCCCGGTCCAGCGGGGTCCGGCTCGACGGGCGCGAGTCGGCGCGGCTGACACTTCGGCGGGGAAAGATAGTG
>DATHJQ010000121.1:0-2030 GCA_035286505.1 Solirubrobacteraceae bacterium
GGCCGCGGTTGGATCAGCGATCGCTTCGGGCGCGTGCTCGAGTCCTGCGCCGCGCAGGTCATCGGCGCCGGCATCGTCGTGGAGCTCGTGGAGCCCGCCGGCGACGGCGAGCCGGGCCATCCGAGCAGGCGGCGGCGGCGAGCCGGCGGCGAGACTCGGGCAAGACCCTCCGCCCTGCGGCCCGCAAGCCCGCGGAATCCCGGTCACGCGGGGGACGCGTCGTCGCCCCACGCACATGGCGCTGGCCCGCTCGGCAACCCGAAGCTGACCTTCGAGCAGTTCGTCATCGGCGACTGCAACCGCCTCGCCCACGCCGCTGCGCTGACGGTCGCCGAGATGCCGGCCCAGGCATATAACCCGCTGTTCATCTGCGGCCCGCCCGGCGTCGGAAAGACGCACCTGCTCAGCGCCATCGCCACGCTCCTGCTCGCCCACAGCCCCGGCCTGACCGTGCGTTGCACGACCGGCGAGGCCTTCACCAACGACTTCCTCGACTCGCTCGGCGGCGGGCGCACCGAGGCCTTCAAGGCGCGCTTTCGCGACGTCGACGTGCTGCTGCTCGACGACGTGCAGTTCCTCGAGCGCAAGACCAAGACCGAGGAGGAGTTCTTCCACACGTTCAACGCACTGCACGACGGTGGGCGCCAGATCGTCGTCACCTCCGACCGCCCGCCGCACGACCTCCAGGCGCTGGAGGACCGCCTGCGCGAGCGCTTCGAGGCCGGCCTCGTCGCCGACGTCCAGCCCCCGGACATCGCCACGCGACTGACCATCCTGCGCAAGCGAGCCCACCACGACGGCGTGCAGCTCGCCGACGAGCTGGCACTGCAGGTGATCGCCGAGCGCATCCACAACAACGTTCGCGCGCTGGAGGGCGCGCTGATCCGCGTCGTCGCCTTCAGCTCGCTCACCGGGCGCCAGCTCACCGGCGAGTTGGCCGAAGAGGTGCTCGCGACGCTCTACCCCCGCGCCGCGTCGCGGTCGTGCGCGCAGCCGAGCTCCATCGCCGACATCCAAGCGGCCGTCGCCGCCCGCTACGGCGTCACCGCACAGGAGCTCCTGTCGACCGCACGCACTGCGCGCGTGGCCTGGCCTCGACAGATCGCCATGTACCTCGCGCGTGAGCTGACCGGCGAATCGCTGTCCGCCATCGGCAGGCAATTCGGAGGACGCGATCACACCACTGTGCTTCATGCTTGGCGGCGCGCTCGCGCGCGGATCGACGACGACGACAGTGCTCGGCAGGCTGTGGAGAAGCTGTGCGCCGGCCTCACTGCGCACACAACGCCAGCGCCTTCGCCGCCGACCGACCGCGTGGCCTGAGAGACTGCTCACAGCTATGCACAGCCCACTCTCCGCCTCGGCGCATCGGAGCCCCGCAAACACTCCCTATCCACATATCCACAAGCCCTACTGACTACTTCCTTCTCTCAGCACATCACATGAAGCTATCCCTGCCGACCTCGGAGTTGTTGAACCAGCTGCAGACCGTCACGCGTGTGGCCTCGACGCGCAGCGCCGTGCAGGCGCTGTCAGGCGTCATGATCTCCGCCGCCGAGGGCTCAGCTCCCGAGCTGCGCGCCACCGACATGGAGATCGGATTGCGCGTGCCGTTGCAGGCTCAGGCCAGCCGCCCCGGCAGCGCCGTCCTGCCGGCCCGCCTGCTGCTCGACGTCGCTCGCTCGCTTCCCGCCGACGACGTCTCGCTGGAGCTCCGCGGCGCGGAGCAGGACGTCGAGCTGATCTCCGGGCCCGCCACGTTTCACCTGCGCACGCTGCGCGCCGAGGACTTCCCCACACTGCCCGAGCCCTCGCCGGAGACGCGCGTCGCGCTTCCTTTGGATGCGTTCGTCGCGACCATCACGCGCGTCGCGCGCTCGGCCTCGCGCGACGAGACACGCCCGGTGCTCACCGGGATCCTCATGTCGGCCTCCGGCCAAGAGCTGCGCATGGTCGCCACCGACTCCTACCGCCTCAGCGTCAAGGAGACCGCGCTGGACGCACCGCTGCAGGGAAGCCTCGAGGCCAAC
>DATHJQ010000122.1:0-2397 GCA_035286505.1 Solirubrobacteraceae bacterium
GGCCACGGACTCGAACACAGCGACTGCTCCGGCCTCGCGCAGCTCCTGCTCGGAGAAGCCACCGGTGAGCACGGCGATGGTCTGCACGCCGGCGCGTTTGGCGGCGCGCACGTCCCACGGCGTGTCGCCGACCATCACGGCGCGGTGGGGGTCGGCGTCGGCCTTCTGCAGCGCGGCATGCACGAGGTCGGGCTCGGGCTTGGTCGCCTGGACGTCGGCCGAGCTGGTCCAATCGTCGGCGAGCTGGCGCGCGTCGAGCAGGTCGAGGTAGTGGTCGACCTCGTCCTGCTTGGCAGAGCTTGCAAGCACAACCTTGTGCCCACGCGCTTGGATGTCGCCGATCAGTCGCCGCGCGTCGCGCATCGGCTCCACCTCGCCGATCATCTTCGCGTAGAGCTCGGCCTCGGCGGCACGGATCCGATCGCCCAGCCGCCGCTCGATCTGCTCGTCGGTGAGCGCGGACACGAGCTGGTCGCCGCCCATGCCGATGTGACGGTGGATGCGCCAGATCGCCAGTATGGCGTCGTGCTGGCGAAAGGCGCGGTACCAGGCGAGCGCGTGCTGGTAGTTGGTGTCGACGAGCGTGCCGTCGATGTCCAGGATGGCGACGTCGACGGACCGGGCGTTCACGAGCGCAGCGCGCCCGCGCGCCCGTCGTCGCGCACAGCCGTCCGGCCGAGCATGCTCCCCCGTGATAGGTGATGACCGATATTCATCTTGATCTTGATGGTTCGCGCGTGGAGAGCCGTCGCGTTCGTGATACCCGCGTGGGTGACGTCGAACCCGGAGCGCGCAGGGAATCGCTCACGGCTTGACAAGGCGCAGGCCCGACCTACACTGCGCAGCGGGAGACAACAGACGCCGGGCCGACGCGCCGGGCGAAGGAGAATGGGGAGTCAGGGATGACAATGGGGAAAGCGCGCTCGGCGGCGCCGCACTGGCCGAGCCGAGCAACGGCGACGACGCATGTGCGCCAGGTGACGCTGCTGGCGCTGCTTGCGGACGTTCTCTACCGCGTGGCGATCCGCTCGCACGTGCGCCGGGCAATCGGCATCTAAGGGGGCGTCGGAGACAAACGAGCCCTACCGCGAACGGCGCCGACAGCGCCGTTCGCGCGCGGCGTACCGCGCCGAGCGGGCGCGTGCACAGGACATATGCGTGCTGTGCACTCGATCGACTGACGCGCGCCTGCCCCTTCCCGCTGCTTGATGTTTGTGAATCGGATGTCTCTATGCGAACATACGTTCGTATGATGGGAGTCGGCCCCTACCGCCCGGTGCGCGAACTGGAAGGCGCGATCGAGCGTCGCGAACTGGACATGGCGATCGGCATCGCCAAGGACATCGCGCGCGAGCGCCGGCCGATCGGGCTGCGCTTGGCGCTCGGGCTCGTGGCGCTGGTGGCGGCGGAGGGGCCCGACTACGACCTGTGGGCCTGCCGCTGGCTGGCGCGCTGGCTCAGCGAGACGCCGGGCACGACGATCGCGCTGGCCGCAGAGGTGGCCGCGACGCTCGCCGATCTGCCGGCCGAGCCCCAGGCGGTCGAGGCGATCCGCCAGGTCGTCTCTGGATGAGCTTCGCCATGCGGCGCGCGCCGGCTCGTCGGGCGAGCGACTCGATCGCGCCGGCTCAGGCCGCGAAGCGCTCGGCCGAGCGCGCCCGGCGCTTGGCCGCCTCGACCTCGCGATCCTTCGGCGGAGCGGAGGTGACGAGACCGTCGAGCAGGCGCTCGGTCGCGAGCGCGACCTCCTGCACGGCGCGCTCGAAGACCTCGGCGTTCACCTGAGAGGGCTTGGTCGAGCCGCTGATCTTGCGCACGTACTGAACCGCCGCCTCGTGGATCTCGCTCTCGCTCGCGGGGGGCTGGAAGTTGTGGAGTGTTCGGATGTTTCTGCACATGCCCACAGCTTAAGAGATGCGGCGCGATCGCGCACCGCCAACCCGATCACCCTCGGCTGACGCTTGCCATCGCCCGCGCCAGCGTGCTCGCGTCCTGCGGTCCTCGCAGCACAGAGCGGATGTGCCCGGAGGCGTCGAGCACGAAGGTCGTCGGCAATCCGGTCAGGCGGTACTCGTTGCCGACCGTGCCTTCGGCGTCGCGCAGGACGGGAAACGTCCAAGCGTGCCGGGCAACGAACGAGCGCGCGCCCGACAGCGCGTCGCTCCAGTCGACAGCCACCAGCCGTCCGCGGCCGGCGGGGCTGCGCGAGAAGCGCTCGAGCGCCGGCGCCTCCTTGGCGCAGGGGCCGCACCAACTCGCCCAGAAGGTGATCAGCGTCGCGCGCCCGTCGGCGGTGGAGAGCACGTCGTCGAGCGTCACTGGCTGTCCGGCGAGGCGTTCGCGTGGCAGCGTCGGCGCCTTGCGCCCAATCGGCCCGGAATGGTCTGCGGCCAGCCC
>DATHJQ010000123.1:0-4321 GCA_035286505.1 Solirubrobacteraceae bacterium
GCGGACGGTGTTGATCTCGCCGTTGTGACAGATCACACGGTATGGATGGGCGAGCTCCCAGCTGGGGAAGGTGTTCGTCGAGAAGCGCGAGTGCACGAGCGCGAGCGCGCTCTTGATGCGCTCGTCGCGCAGGTCGGGATAGAACGCCGCCAGCTGGAAGCTGATCAGCATGCCCTTGTAGTTGAGCGTGCGCGAGGAGCTGGAGGTCACGTACAGCCCGGCGTCCTGCGCCGTCAGCTCGCAGATCCGCCGGATCACGTAGAGCTTGCGCTCGAAGACGTCCTGGTCCGCTTCCTGCTCGGGGCCGGCGCCGACGAACAGCTGGCGGATCACGGGACGACAGGCGCCGGCGACGTCGCCGGCCTGGCTCGGGTCGACCGGCACGTCGCGCCAGCCGAGCAGGCGCTGGCCCTCGGCCTCGACGGTCTTCTCCAGCAGCCGCTGCAGACGCGCACGCACGTCGTCGTCGGTCGGCAGGAAGCACATCAGCACGCCGTAGGCGCCCAGCGCGGGCAGCTCGAAGTCGACGACCGCGCGCAGCAGCTCGTCTGGCATCTGCATGAGGATGCCGGCGCCGTCTCCGGTGCGCGGATCCGCGCCGTTGGCGCCGCGATGCTCGAGGTTCTCCAGCGCCGTGATCGCCCGTGAGATCACCTCGTGCGTCGGCTGGTTGTCCAATCGCGCCACCATGCCGACGCCGCACGCGTCGTGCTCATAGCTGGGGTCGTACAGTCCGACCGCCTGTGGAGGCTGCTTGATGTGCGGATTCATGGAAGTGCTCCCTTGGGGCGGTGCATCCCCCGTGGCGCGGGCAGGCGGGCACCTGAGGCTGAGCCCGAAAGCGTAGCAGCGGATGGGGGCTGTAAACCAGCCGCTCGGCGATTGCAGAGGCCTGTCCGGGACGCTCGCCTGCGCGTCGGTTTAGGCCGCAGTTTGCAGGCGCTTCATGCCTCGGTGTGGCCGTTCTGCGCTGCGCTCGCGCGTGCGCCAGGCGCCGTGGGCGGGCACTCGCCCCAAGCGGCGCTGGGACGCTCGAGCGTCGGCAGCTCGCGCAGCGTCTCGCTCTCATCCCAGGAGCACAGTCCCGTGCGCCCCGGGCAGGTCAGGCATAGACCCCGGTGCGGCTGCTCGCTGACGGCAAAGCGCAGCTCGCGCGCTCGGGCGACGCGCTCGGCCAGCTCATCCTCCAGCGTCAAGCGCTCGGCGGCTGCGTAGCGCGCCGTGACCCACTCCTCGCGCTCCAAAAACCAGTGGACGATCTCCACCGCGGTGGCGCCTTCGCGCAGCACCGCAAGCGCGTACAGCAGCCGCTGGATCGCATACTCGCGCTCGACCAGCGCCGCCAGGTCGGCCTCGGGCCCAACGCGGTCGCTCTTGTAGTCGAGCACCAGGCGCGTGCCGTCGGCCTCCGTGGCAACGAGATCGATCACTCCGGTGATCAGCGGCTGGTGCTGTCCGAGCGAGAACGCGAACGGGTGCTCGCGGCGCACGCCGAGCGCCCCGACCACGCGCACGGCCGGCGCCGCGCGGCATGCCGCCGAGATCAGCGCCACCAGCTCGTCACGCTCCTGCGTGCCCACGCGCAGGCCCAGCTCGCGCGCGGCTTGCTCGACGTCCCGCGCAGCCGGCGGTTGGCGCGCGGAGAAGTCCAGCAGCTCCATCAGCCGGTGCACGAGCGTGCCGCGCGCGCGCGCCTCCAGCCCCGGCGGCTGAGCGGTCGTTCGCGCAGTGTCGCGATCCTCCGGCAGGGAGAGCACGCGTTCGAGGTAGTAGCGATAGCCACAGCGCTCGAGCTCGGTCAGCGAGCTGTAGCTCAGCGCGTCAAGGCGCTCGCGCTCGGCGGCTGGCTCGTTCGCCGCATGCGCCACAGCCTCGCCGATCGGTCGGGACGCCGGCGATCGCGCAGCCGACGATGTCGAGCGTCCTGGCGCTGGCGCAGGCGCGAGCGCGCGAACCGAGTCCGCTGCAGCGATCGCCGAACGTGCGGATGGGAAGGGCGAGGCGGGAGAGTTCAGGCGACAGCGGACGGCCGGCGGGCCTCCGGGCAGCAACGCGAGATCGTGCGTCTCGCCCGCCTCGGTGGCGAGGAGCTGCGGCAGCTCCTGTGAGATCGCCGGGCCCAGCCAGGCGATCGGCGCCGTCCCGGGGCCCTGGCGCGGCCAGCGCTCGAACTTGACGGCACCGCTGAGCAGCAGCCGCTCGCGCGCGCGGGTCATTGCGACGTAGGAGATGCGGTCCTCCTCCTCGGCTTCGCGCTGGCGGCGCTCGGCGCACAGCTCCTCGTAGTCGAGCGCCGGGCTCGACGTCTCGCCGTCCAGACGCATCAGGCGCAAGCCGACGCGCTCGCCGTCGACGAGCAGGTCGGGCATCCGCGAGCTGGGCTGGCGCCCGAGGTCGGCGACGCACACGACTCCGAACTCCAGGCCCTTGGCGGCGTGGACTGTCATCAGGCGTACGGCATCGGGCTCGACCCCCTCCACCGGGGCGTCGGGCTCGATCCGCGCGGCGCTCGCGAGGTACTCGACGCGATCGAGAAAGCCCCGCAGGTCGCGGCCCTCGCCGGCCTCGAAGCGCCGCGCAAGGCGCAGCAGCTTGTGGACGTTGGCCAGCCGCCGCTCTCCCCACTCCAGCGCGAGCACGTGCTCGCGGTAGCCGGTCGCCTGGATCGCGCGCTCGATCAGCGCGGCGATCGTGCGCAACGGCGAGCCGCCGCGCTCGCGCTCCAGCAGCCCGCATGCGCGGGCGAGGGCATCGCTGTCGGCCGGCGCGAGCCTCGCCGCGAGCTCCCCCTCCCCGCCGACGGCCGCGAGGGCCGTCTCCCAGGCGCCGCGACGAGCCGCCTGCGCGCTCTGCGCGAGCAGCGCCAGGCAGTCGCGCGAGCAGCCACCGAGCGGCGAGGCGAGCAGCCCGTACAGCGCCACCTCGTCGAGCGGGTTGGCCAGCGCGCGCAGGTAGGAGATCAGATCGCCGATCTGCTGATGACCCCAGAACGCGCCGACGGCCGCGAGCGTGCGCAGCCCGTCGAGCTGCAGCGCGCGCTCGAACACCTCGAGGTCGCCGGATGCGCGCAACAGCACGACGATCTGCCCCGGCCGCGCGGCTCCCTCGCGCACGAGCTCGCCGACCCTTCGCGCGAGCATGCGCGCCTCGGCCTGGCGCCACAGCGGCGCGGGCGGCAGCCCGGCGGAGACCTGCGCCGCCAGCTCCTCGCGCCCGTCCCAGCCGTCTGTGTCGGTGAGCAGCAGCTCGACCGAGGGCTCGCCGCCATCGCGCGCGTCCTGTGCGCCCTGCTCGTCGCGCTCGCCGGCACGCAGCGCGGCGAAGTCTTCGAAGCGCTCGCCGAAGACCGCGTTGACGACGTCGAGCAGCCGCTCGCGGCTGCGGAAGTTGCTGGTCAGCGAGAGGCTGGCGCCGCGCTGTGAGAGCTCGCTGCGCCGCGCGCGAAACAGGCTCACGTCGGCGTGACGGAAGCCGTAGATCGACTGCAGCTCGTCGCCGACGGTGAACAGGTTGCCGCGGTCGAGCGCCCGCAGGATCGCCAGCTGGCGAGGGTTGGTGTCCTGGAACTCGTCGACCATCAACAGCTCGAAGCGGCTCGACCACGCCGCGCGCACCGCTTCGTGCTCCTGCAGCAGCTGCTGAGCGAGCAGCTCGAGGTCGTCGAAGTCGACGCTCGCGCGCGAGCGCTTGAGCTCCTCGTAGGCCTGCGCAAAGCGCGCCAGCAGACCGTCGAGCAGCACGCACGCCGCCGCGGCGTCTGCGTCGACCTGCGCCGCGGCAGCATCGAGCTCGCCGTCTCGCACTTCGGCTGCTTGGCCTCGCTCACCGCGCCAGACGACGGGCGCTGGCAGGCGCGGCAGCAGCTGGCCGCGGCTGCGCAGCTCCAGGTACACCTGCTCGATCATCGCGCGCACGCGATCGACGCCGTAGGCGGCGAGCAGGTCGACGGGCGCGTCGCCGCCGACGGCAAGGAACTCGCGCACGGCCGCCTGGAAGGCCAGTTCGCGCAGCCGCCCGGCCAGCCCCTCGTCGAGGATCGCAAAGTCCGGGTCCAGGCCGGCCGCGAGCGGGTGCGTGCGCAGGAGCCGCGCGCAGAAGCCGTGGAACGTGCCGACGAACGCCGCCTCGGTGTCGCGCGCCGCCTGGCGGTCGCCGAGATCCAGCAGCCGGTTGCGTACGCGCTCGCGCAGCTCGCCGGCTGCGCGCTCGGTGAAGGTGATCGCGAGGATCCGTCCCGGCGCTGCGCCATCGTCGCGCACGGCCGCGACGAATCGCTCGACGAGCACCGACGTCTTGCCGCTGCCGGCGGCCGCCGACACGA
>DATHJQ010000124.1:0-7656 GCA_035286505.1 Solirubrobacteraceae bacterium
CAAATTGTTGATCTGGCCGGCGAGATCCTGCTTGAACTGCGCGGCGGTGCGCGAGCGGACCTGCGGGTAGGCACCGGCGAGCAGCCTGTCGACCCGCGGCTGGACCTGCTTGTCAGTCTCGCCGGGGGCGTACGTGACGAAGTCCACCCCGTCTTCGTCTTGCCCGAACGCGCTGGTGGCGAGCGCCCGGTCGATCGTCACGGCGCCGAGCAGTTCGGCGTTTTCATTGATGATCCCCGCCGTCGTCAGGGTGACGTGGCGACCGGTGGGAGTCAGCAGCGTGAATGCGCCGCCCACCTTCAGATGTCGCTTTTCGGCGAAGCCTTCGGTGACGATCGCCTCGGTGCCTGTGAGTCCCGTCAGCGTGGATGGCGAGCCGCGCTTCCATTCCAGCCGGTAGGCCTTGGCGAACGAGGCCGGTTCGACGCCGGTCACCTTTTCGTTGCTCTTGGTCTGACTCGGCCTTCCGAGGGTGAACGCGACGGCCGTGACGTCCTTTACGCCGGCGACCCTGCGCACGCCGGCGGCAACGCCCGGGGGGATGCCCTGTTCGTTGCTCGACTGCGAGTTCTCGACGATCAGGTTGCCCGCGAAGGAGCGGTCGACGGCGTGGTTGATCGTGGCCTTGAAGCTGGCCGCCAGCACGGCGACGAAGGCCACGAGCGCAAGCCCCACGGTCAGCGCGGCGGCCGTCACGATCGTGCGTCCTGGCTGGCGGACCGAGTTCTCCTCGGCAAGCCGGCCGGTGATGCCGCGCCAGCGCACGAGCATCCCGACCGCGTGGCCGAGCGCCGGGACCACGCGGTGGCGCGGGGGGCGACTGCCTCGCTGCATTCGCACCAGCAGCCGCACGACGTAAACGGCCAACACGACGAACGCGATCACGAAGGCCGCACCTCCGATCAGCGCCGCCAGCACCCCCAGCACCACGAGCGCGACGCCGGCGCGGATCACCACCCCCATGCCTGTCAGCAGGCGCGGCTCAAAGCCCACTCCCTCGCGCATCGCCGCGACGGGCGCCACACGGGTCGCCCGCAGCGCCGGCGGCAACCCGGCGAGCAACGTCACGCCGATGCCGACGAGCAGCGACACGACGATCGTGCGCGTCTCCAGGACCGTGCCCGAGTCGGGGAGCGTCGCCCCGAATGCTTTGAACAGCGCGTCGAGCGCCGGCGCCACGCCAATCCCGGCCAGCAATCCGAGCACGGCTCCGATCACGCCGAGCAGCAACCCCTCGTAGACGACAGAGCGCAGGATCTGCGCTCGCGAGCCGCCGAGCGTTCGCAGCAGTGCGAACTCGCGCGTGCGCTGCGCGACGGTGATCGAGAAGGTGTTGAAGATGATGAAGGCTCCGACCACGAGCGCCACGTAGGCGAAGATCAGCAAAAAGGTGCGCAGCCCCCCGAGGCTGTGTTCGAGGTTGTCGGTGTTGTGGCTTGCCTGTTCTGAGCCGGTGCGTACATCGACGGTCGCCGGGAGCTCCTGGCGAATCCGGTCGCGCAGCTGGCCGGGCGTCACGCCCGGGGCGGCGGCCACGTCGATCTGGTCATAGCGACCGGGCTCGCCTATCACGCGCTGGGCCTCCGCGGGAACCAGGAGCGCCGCACCGGCGCCACCGAACGATTCGCCGCCGCCGAACCTCAAGATGCCGACGATCGTGTAGCGGCCGGTGCTGGCCGCGCCCGCGACGATCAGCTGCTGGCCGATGCGCAGCCCCGACCGCTTGGCAGTCGCCTCGTCGATCGCGACCTGCGAGGCGTTCGCCGGGAAGCTGCCCTGGATCGGCTTGAACGACTCGAAGCGCGTGGGAACGGTGGAGGCGATGAACGCCGGCGCGAAGCCGCTGGTCACGCGTTTGCGGTGGACGTCGAGAAACGTGCCTTCGGTGAAGATCGAGCCCGCTGCCTCCGCCACGCCGGGCGTGCGGCGCACCGTCTCGAGCATCGACTGCGTAACCGGCGAGGTCTGCGCGCGAACTTCGCGGCCGAGCTGTTCGGCGGGCGAGACGACGACGTCGTGACCCTTGCTGGCCGTCTGGAAGATCGCCGCGAAAGAGTTGTTGATCGTATCCGTGAGGATGTATGTGCCGGCCATCAGCGCGACGCCGAGCACGATCGCGGCCGCCGTCAGGGCGACGCGCAGCTTGCGCTGCAGAAAGCCGCGCAACACCAGCCGCAGCATCAGCCCAGAGCCTTCATCAGGTCGAGCGTCTGCTCGGTGCTCACCGCCTCCCCGTCATGGACAATGCGTCCGTCGGCGAGCGCGAGCAGGCGGTCGGCGAAGGACGCCGCGTGGGCGTCGTGGGTGACCATCACCACCGTTTGCTCGAACTCCTCTACGGCCTGGCGCAGCAGGGCGAGGACGTCATCGGTGGCCTTGGAATCGAGGTTTCCGGACGGCTCATCGGCGAAGACCACGCTCGGCCGCGAGACGAGCGCGCGCGCCACCGCGACGCGCTGCTGCTGGCCGCCGGAGAGCTCGGCCGGGCGGTGGCTGAGCCGATCGGCGATGCCGACGGTCCGCACCAGCGTGTCGAACCACTCGCGGTCGGGCTTGCGGCCGGCGATCGACAAGGGCAGCAGGATGTTCTCTTCGGCATTCAGCACCGGCAGCAGGTTGAAGGTTTGGAAGATGAAGCCGATGCGGTCGCGACGCAGGTCGGTGAGCCGCCTGTCGTCCAGACCCGTGAGCTCGACGCCGCCGATGTGGACCGTCCCCGACGTTGGCCGGTCGAGGCCCGCAAGGATGTGCATGAGCGTCGACTTGCCCGAGCCCGACGGGCCCATGATCGCGGCGAAGCGAGAGGCCGGGAAACCGACGGTCACATCCACGAGCGCGTCCACGGCGGCCTCGCCCGTGCCGTAGCGGCGGCTCAGGTCCCGCGCTTCGACAAGCGTTTGCGAGGCGACTTGGGCTGCTGAGAGATCCACAGCCGGGCAGTCTAGGAGTTCCTTCGGCCGCGCTCCGCGCATGTCGCAGGCGGGCCCGCGCGAGCCTCGCTCGGCGGCTCCAGCTACGTCCGAGTCGCGCCCTAGAGTCCTCCGCCCGATGCACGAGACGACACCTCACGTCTACCTGATCGCACGGCCATCGGTCGACGTCGAGGGAATGCGCGGCTACCTGGCAGACGTCGGCGGGGAGTCATGGCTGCAGCGCAGGCTCGACGAGTCCGGCGGCGCACCCAACGGCGGCGAGCTCGTCGTCGAGTTCGGCGGACGCGCCTGCTATCGCAGCTGGGAGCCTGGGCTGAACCCGAACGTGACAAAGGTCCGCACCGACCAGCGCGAGTACTTCGCCAACATCCTGCGCTCGGCGCACGGCAGCGTGCTGGAGCACGCGAACTACTCGTTTGCGTTGCGCAACGTGAGCCGCGTTTTTACTCATGAGCTTGTCAGGCATCGCGCCGGATCGGCCTTCAGCCAGGAGAGCCTGCGCTACGTCCGCCTGGCGGACATCGGCTTTCGCGTGCCGCCGGCGCTGGAGCCGGTGCGTGAGCAGGTGCTGGCGATCGTCGAGCAGCTCGAGGAATTTCAGGTCAGCGCGGCATCCGAGCTCGCAATCGACGAGGAGGGCATCCCCTTCCACGTCAAGAAGGAGGTCACCTCGGCGCTGCGCCGCCTGGCGCCTCTCGGGCTGAGCACCGACATCGTCTGGACGGCCAACGCGCGCACGCTGCGCCATGTGATCGAGATGCGCACCGCTCCGGGGGCCGAGGAGGAGCTGCGGCTGGTGTTCGATCAGATCGCCCGCACGATGCAGGTCGAGGCGCCGGGCCTGTTCCAGGACTTCACCCTCCAGGACGACGGTTCCTGGGTGCCCGAGCACCGCAAGATCTGAGCGCCCACAGCCAGCGAGCGACCCGCCCGCCTGCCCGCTTCGTCTTCGCGTTCAGGGTCCGAGGGCGACCAACTCGAACTCGATGGCCCCGCGCTCCACGTGCGCAATGCCCATCGAGCGCTGCGGCTGGCGACGACGATCGGTCGGGCTGCCGGGGTTGAAGATCTGAAAGCCGTCCTCGGCCGCGTGCAGCGGAATGTGCGAATGGCCGAACACGACGGCATGTGCGCGGGGGAAGCGCTTGCGCAGCCGAGCCAGGCGACCACGCGCCGCGCCGGCGTCGTGCGTCATCGCCAAGCGGACGCGATCGACCTCCACTTCCAGCTGCGCCGGCAGCCGCTTCACGAGCGCGCCCTCGTCGACGTTCCCATGGACGGCGACGACCGGCGGCCCGAGCGCGCTGAGCTCGTCGAGCACGGAACTCGTCGAGATGTCGCCCGCATGGAGGATCAGCTCGGCGCTGCGCAGCCGCTCCAGGCACTGGTCGGGAAGTCGCCGTCGCCCGCGCGGGAGGTGCGTGTCGGCGAGAATCGCGATCAGCATGCGGCGCTCGCGGTGCGCAGATCGCGCACCAGCGCCGCCTGCGCCGCGTGCCTGGCATCGGAGTCGCGCTCGCGCAGCACAGAGGAGGGATGCGCGGTCAGGAGCGCGGCCGGTGCCAG
The DNA here is from genome assembly GCA_035286505.1 of Solirubrobacteraceae bacterium. Classification (GTDB taxonomy): domain Bacteria; phylum Actinomycetota; class Thermoleophilia; order Solirubrobacterales; family Solirubrobacteraceae; genus Palsa-744. Next base: position 4,500 of record DATHJQ010000124.1, read on the forward strand.
CTCGGTCTCCAGGAGGCGTCCACGGTCGCGGCCGATGCTCAACTTGCTTCCGAGCAGAGCGTGGCCGGCGGTGAGCCCGAGGCACACGAGCACGGTCGGACGCACCGCCGCGAGCTCGGCGTCCAGCCACTGCCGACAGATCGAGATCTCCTCGGCGTCGGGTCGCTGGTGGATGCGACGCTTGCCGCGCTGGCGGTACTTGAAGTGCTTGACGACGTTCGTCACGTATACCTGCTGCCGGGCGATCTCGGCCGCCTCAAGCGCGTGTTCGAGCAACGTCCCGGCCGGGCCGACGAACGGACGGCCCTCGCGATCCTCGCGATCGCCGGGCTGCTCGCCGACGAGCATCAGGCGTGCCGTCGCCGGCCCCTCGCCGAAGACGACCTGCGTGGCACCGCGCCACAGCTCGCAGTCGCGGCAGCCCGCCGCGCGCTCGCGGAGTTTCGCCAGTGAGACCCGATCGCTCGCCGTCACCTCCCGCCTCCTTGCGCGAGTTCGGCCAGCCGCCTGCCGAGCCACCGTGCGTTGCGCGGCGCGAACGCCTCCCAGTCGTTGTTCAGGTACACGAACTGCTCTCGCTCAGAGCGCCAGCGGTGCAACCTTCGCGCCCATTCCTCGAGCTCGCGCTCTGAGTAGTTGCCACGCCTGCCACGAGCGCCGTAGTGCAGGCGCACGTAGTCCCACGACGCCGTCGGCTCGTGCGTCTGGAACGGACGCTGCGGATGATCGCCCAGGACCAGCGCCGCGCGATGGCGGCGCAGCAGCGCGTAGACCTCGCTTGTGAACCAGCTCGCGTGGCGAAACTCGAAGGCATGCCTGCCGCGCGGCAGCTGCTCGAGCGCGGAGGCCAGGCGCTCGTCGTCGCGGTGAAAGGTCTCGGGCAGCTGCCACAGCACCGGGCCGAGACGGCCCGCGTCGATCAACGGCTCGAGGGGCGCGTAGAAACGAGCGATGCCTTCCCCCATGTCGCTCAACCGCTTGATGTGCGTCAAATAGCGGCTGGCCTTGACGGCGAACACGAAGCCATCCTGTGTCTGGGTCACCCAGCGCGCGACGGCGTCGCGCTTTGCCAGCCGGTAGAAGGTCGAGTTGACCTCGACGGTGTCGAACAACTGCGCATAGCGCGACAGCCAGTCGCGCGTCGTGAGGCCCTGCGGGTAGACCAGCGGCCGCCAGGACCTGTAGTTCCAGCCCGAGCAGCCAACGTGCGCGCGACGCAAGCGCCGCGTGCTCGCGGGCGGCGCGACAGCGCCTGCGGGTGCCGCCAGCGGCGCCAGCCGCTCAGTCCTCCTGGGCCTGCATTTCCTTGACGCGCCCCTCGAGCTGCTCGGTGACCGCCGGGTCGCGCAGCGTGGTGACGTCGCCGAGCGCGCGTCCCTCGGCGATGTCGCGCAGCAGCCGGCGCATGATCTTGCCCGAGCGTGTCTTGGGCAGGTCGTCGGCCCAGATGATGCGCTTGGGGCGGGCGAACTTGCCGATGCGCTCGGCGACGGTCGCGCGGACGCCCTCGACTGTCTGCTCGTCGCCGGCGAGGTCACCCTGCAGCGTCACGAAGGCGACGATCGCCTGGCCGGTGTCCTCGTCGTGTTGGCCGATCACCGCGGCCTCCGCGACGTCGGGGTGGGCGACGATAGCCGACTCGACCTCGGCCGTCGAGAGCCTGTGGCCGGACACGTTGACGACGTCGTCGATGCGCCCTATCACCCACAGGTAGCCGTCGGAGTCCCGGCGCGCGGCGTCGCCGACCAGGTAAGTCTCCTTGCCGAAGCGCTTGAAGTAGGTCTCGACGAACCGCTCGGGCTCCTTGTAGAGCGTTCGCAGCATCGACGGCCAGGGCTGCGTGAGCACGAGCAGGCCCTGGCCCTCCTCGATCGGCTCGCCGGTGGACTCGTCGCGCACCTCGGCGAACACGCCGGGGAAGGGCTGCGTGGCCGAGCCCGGCTTGGTCTGGGTGATGCCCGGCAGCGGCGTGATCATGATGCCGCCGGTCTCGGTCTGCCACCACGTGTCGACGATAGGGCAGCGTTCGGCGCCGATCACCTTGTAGTACCACAACCACGCCTTGGGGTTGATCGGCTCGCCTACCGAGCCGAGCAGGCGCAGACTGGAGAGGTCGCGCTTGCCCGGCCACTCGGCGCCCCACTTGATGCACGCGCGGATGGCTGTGGGCGCGCAATAGAGGATCGTCACGCCGTAGCGCTCGACGATCTCCCACCAGACGCCCTTGTCGGGGTAGTCGGGCGCGCCCTCCCACATGACCGAAGTGGCGCCGTTTGCCAGCGGGCCGTAGACGATGTAGGAGTGACCGGTGACCCAGCCCACGTCTGCGGCGCACCAGTAGACGTCGGACTCGGGCTTGAGGTCGAACACGTAGCGGTGCGTCGCCGAGACGGCAGTGAGATAGCCGCCGGTCGTGTGCAGAATGCCCTTGGGCTTGGCGGTCGAGCCTGACGTATAGAGGATGAACAGAGGATGCTCGGCGTCCAGCGGCTCGGGCGGACAGGCCGGGTCTGCGGCCTGCACGATCTCGTCGTAGTAGACGTCGCGCCCCTCCTGCATCTGACACGGAGTTCCCGAGCTGCGGACGACGACGATCTTCTGCAGCGTGATCAGGTCGCCCATCACCTCGTCGACGCGGTCCTTGACGGGAGCGGTCTTGCCCTTGCGCGCGGCGCCATCGGCGGTGATCAGCAGCTTCGCCTCGGAGAACTCCATGCGCTCGCGCACGGCCTCGGCGGAGAAGCCGCCGAAGACGACGTTGTGCGGCGCGCCGATCCGCGCGCAGGCGAGCATCGCGACGATCACCTCGGGGATCATCGGCAGATAGATGCCGACGACATCGCCCTTCGCCACGCCCTGATCCTTCAACGCGCTGGCGAAGCGTTCCACGTCGGCGAGCAGCTTGGCGTAGGTGATGTCGCGCTCGGAGCCGTCCTCACCGCGCCAGTGGAAGGCCACGCGGTCCCCGCGCCCGGCGATGACGTGCCGGTCGAGGCAGTTGTAGGAGACGTTCAGCGTTCCGCCCGTGAACCACTTGTAAAACGGCGGATCGTCGTCGTCGAGCACGCGCGTCCACTTCTGAAACCAGTCAAGCTCCCCGGCCTGCGCCGCCCACCAGGCCTGCGGGTCGGCCGCCGCCTGCTCATAGATATCGGGA